>JAKSQF010000226.1 GCA_024404235.1 Clostridia bacterium
TGTTTTAATTATTGTTTTTTTCAGTTTGTTTGTCGCGTTGATCTTACGCGGAAAGTATAAAGGCAGAACGGTTGCGCGTGCAGTATTCTTTTTGCCGGTTATCATTTCATCCGGTGTCGTTATTACGGCGTTGCAGGAAAACATCATGGGAACAGGCATAAGTGGGAATGAAACAACGTATTTGTTTCAGGCAACAACCTTTGAAACATTGTTGAAGGGAATAGGCTTGCCTGATAAATTAATGATTACATTTACCGATATTATCAACCAGCTGTTTGATCTTTCTTGGAAATCGGGTGTTCAGATTCTTTTGTTGTTGGCAGCGGTAAATAATATTCCGAAAAGCTCGTATGAAGTGGCCGAAATTGAAGGGGCAACCGAATGGGAAAAGTTTTGGAAAATTACATTTCCGATGGTTTCTCCAACTATTCTGGTCACAGTGATCTATACTGTTATAGACTCATTTACCGATTATAGCAATCAGGTTATGCGGTTGATACAGGAAAAATTGAATTTCGGTTATTACGAATACAGCAGCACTATGGCGTTGGTTTATTTTGCTTGCGTTTTAATTATTATCGGAATAGTCGGCGGTTTGATCTCCCGCAAAGTTTACTACCAAGCCGATTGACGGGGAGGGAATATGAAAATGCAGTTAAATAATAACATTTCCCGCTTTATAAAAGGTAATATAAAATCGCATGATGTTTTGATTGTGCGTCGAAAAGTGACAGATTGTTTTAAGATACTATTGCGTACGGTCTTTTTAATAGGAATGGGCTATGTTATGCTTTATCCTATTTTGTTTATGATAAGCGGTGCATTTAAAGCCGGGGTAGATGTTTACGACCCAACGGTTATCTGGTTGCCGAAGCATTACAGCACACAGGCAATGTCGTTGGCGTTTAAAACGTTAAAGTTCGAAACCTCGATAAAGCAAACATTGCTGATTCTGATTCCAAGCGTTGTTTTACAGTTGATTTCTACCCTGCTCGCAAGCTATGGTTTTGCACGGTTTAAGTTTAAAGAGCGTGGGTTCCTGTTCGGATGCTTGATTTTTACCATCATTGTTCCGATACAGAATTTGATCGTTCCGGGATACGGTTGTTTTCAGAGATGTGGGATCTTCGGGATCGGATATTTAATTGGTGCCGGTTCGTGAAACGGGCCACCCAATTTACTGAATACCGAATGGCCGTTTTATTTGATGGCTTTTTTCGGTATGGGCATTCGTTCAGGCCTATACATTTTTATTATGCGCCAGTTTTTCCGGAATATGCCTAAGGAACTGGAAGAAGCCGCCTTAATTGACGGATGCGGAAATTTTAAAACATTTACCCATGTTATGCTTCCGAATGTTAAGCCTGCAATCGTTACGGTTTTGGTGTTCTCCGTTGTTTGGTATTGGAATGATTTTTATCAATCATCTATGTTTTTGATGGATAAACAAACATTGTCTGTCAGTTTGACCATGTTAAACGGATTGTTGGATATTACAGCCAATTCTGCCGGAAATATCACCAGTCAAGACTTAATGCTTTTGCGTGACGGCGTGTTGGAATGCGGTTGTATATTAGTAATGTTGCCGTTGCTGGTAATGTATATCATCTTGCAAAAGCAGTTTACTGAAAGCATCGAACGAACGGGTATTGTGGGTTAATGGAAATAAACTGTGGTTTATTCCGGCGTTTTCCGGAAAATGAATATTGTATTTTTTTTAGGAGGTATTATAAAATGTTTAGATTTAAAAAAACTCTTCGTATGATCTCTTTGGCACTTGCTGTAGTAATGCTGGTAACGGCATTTTGCGGTTGTGGTTCTTCGGGCAGTGCTGCAGACAATGTCAAACAACTGAAGGACACTACTATCAATGGTGAAAAGGCAGTTAATCTAACCTTTATTCGTCCGGGACAAAGCACTGACGAAAGCGATCCGGTCATTAAGGCTATTCGCAAATACGAAAAAATGTACGGTGTTAAAGTACAGATTATTTCGGCTGACTATGATACTTGGACAACAAAAGTTATGTCCGCCAGTACTTCCGGAATGCCGATCGATGTAATTTTCGGTTCGGTTTCTGAATATCCGCTTTTTGCTATGAAGGGATATACTCAACCGGTCGAAAAATTTGTCAACTTGGATTCCGAATACGCCAGTCGCTCTGCTTCGGAGGCATTCTTCTCTTTCAAAGACAACATTTATTGTGCGGCTGTTTCCAATGTTTCTCCGTTAGTGCTTTATTACAATAAAGATATTATCGAGGCAGAAGGTATGGAGGACCCGATGGACCTTTATGAACAAGGTGAATGGACATTTGATACCTTTAAGGAAATGTGCAAAAAGTTAACGGACGATACTGACAAAGACGGTAATACAGATAGATGGGGATTGTGTTGTTGGTATCCTTGGGCTTGGCTGGGCGCCAACCATACCGCACTTTGCAACATCAATAAAGATGGTTTATATGAACTGAATCTTTCAGATCCCGCAGTTGTTCAGACCAGTGAATTTGTCCAGGATATGTATTACACTTCCAACTGGCGCGGATTAGACGGTGACGATATTTTTACCAGTTTTTATCAAGGCAGAAATGCATTTCTTCAGGAATACAGCTGGTCGGAGGTGAACCGCATTATTCCGGCAAAGAAGAGCGGTCAGTTTGATTTTGAATACGGTGTTGTACCAACCCCGTACGGACCGAACAACAAGAATAAATCCAATGTTGCTCACGCCAGCGGATACGGCATCGGTAATGGCTCTAAAAGTCCGTACCATTCCGGCAAACTGATTGAAATGATTTTGGAATCCATTTCTAAAGATGCCGACAAAAACAATAAGGAAGTTCCCG
>JAKSQF010000227.1 GCA_024404235.1 Clostridia bacterium
TCCCATTCTTGTCGCCATTGGCCTAAGCTTTACCGATTTTAACATGCTGCATATCAACAGTTTTGTCGGCTTTGATAATTATAAGCAATTATTCTTAAATGACCGTTTCTTCATTAAAGTTTTAAAGAATACTTTAATATTTGCAATATTTACAGGCCCTGTGGGATATTTGCTTTCTTTTGGTTTGGCATGGTTAATTAATGAATTCGGACGTGGCATGAGAACGTTTTTAACCTTTCTTTTTTATGCACCTGCACTTTCCAGCAATCTATATTATATGTGGTCGTTCATTTTCAGCGGCGACAGTTACGGTATTGCAAACGGAATTCTCATTTCTTTAGGTATTATCAATGAACCGATCCAGTGGTTAAGCGATACAAGAACAATGATGTGGGTATTGATAATTGTTCAACTTTGGGCTAGCCTCGGTACAGCGTTTCTTTCGTTTGTGGCAGGTTTTCAGGGGCAGGATAAATCTTTATTTGAAGCCGGTGCGATAGATGGTATTCGCAACCGTTGGCAAGAAGTTTTTTATATTTCAATTCCGCAGATGGCACCGCAGTTGATGTTTGGCGCTGTGATGCAAATTAGTGCTGCATTCAGCGTCAGTGACGTAATTATGAATTTAGCCGGTTGGCCTACGACGGAATACTCGGCCGATACAATAGTAACCTATATGTTGGATGTCGGTTCCACTCGTTATGAGATGGGATATGCTTGTACAATAGCAGTGTTTTTATTTATATTGATGTTGATTACCAATAACATCATCTCCAAGGCACTGCAGAAGTATAGCAGAGATTGAGGTGTCAAAGGTGTTTAAGAGAAGAATTAACCGTTCTGTAGGCGGAACAATTGTATTATTTCTTTTTATGGCACTTGTCGGTACTTTTACGGCTATTCCGTTGGTATATGTAGTCAGCAATGCATTTAAACCAATCGATCAGTTGTATATATTTCCGCCTCCCATTTTTGTTACTAATCCGACAACAGACCATTTTATCAATTTGATTCAGTTATGCTCCGAATACCGTGTTCCGCTGTCCAGATACGTATTTAATAGCTTCAGCATCAGTGTGATAGCCGTTGTAGGGCATGTTGTGTTGTCCAGCCTTGCAGCATATCCGCTTGCAAAGCATAATTTTCCGGGAAAAAAGACGATTAGTAAAATCGTTGTAATGTCTTTGCTGTTCTCGGGGGCGGTTACGGCAATTCCGCAATATGTTGTTATGTCAAAATTGCACTTGCTGAATACACATATGGCCATTATTTTCCCCATGTTTATGTCTTCGCTCGGACTATACTTAATGCAGAATTTTATGGGGCAAATCCATGATTCATTGCTTGAGGCCGCCCGTATTGACGGCGCCGGTGAATTTAGAATCTATTATTCCATTGTAATGCCGAATTGCCGGCCTGCGTGGTTAACTTTATCTATCTTTTCGTTCCAGCAGGTTTGGAATAACACCGGTAACCTGTATATATATGATGAAAATTTGAAAACGTTACCGTCGTTATTGGGAACGGTAGCGGCAGGTTCAAGCAGTATTGCTCGCGCGGGTGTAAGTGCGGCAGCGTCATTGTTGCTGGTTGTTCCGCCCGTAATCATTTTTTTGTTAACGCAAAGCTCGGTGGTTGAAACGATGAGTACTTCCGGAATGAAGGATTGACCCCCTTGCCAGAGAAAGGAGAATTTAAATGACTTCCATGCGTTTTTTTAAGCGTATTGTTTGTACAATATTGGCTATGTGTTTAATAGTGTTCAGCGGATTGGTATGCTCGGCGGAAGGTCCGTATAATAACTATACATACAATGCATGGGATAAGTCTGTTCCGACTGCGGCAGGATATCTTCCTTCTAAATTAGTAATCGGAAAGGATCTCGGGATCGAAAGTTTTTGTGGCCCCAAAGATATATTTTATGATAACCAAGACGCAGTTTATATCTTGGATGCGGATGAAAATACCAAACAGATTATTGTGATTTCTTCAAAGGATTATTCCTTTGTTCGGAAAATTGAACCGACGGTGAAAAACGGAGAAAAGTTAAAACTTGTCAACCCAACGGGAATTTTCGTTCGACCGAATGGGGATATCTATCTTGCTGATAAGGACGCAGGTCAGGTTTTTATTCTTGATCATGATGGGGCGTTAATTGGTTCTATCGGTTGCCCCGACAGTGATTTGCTGACCGCTGATTTTGCATATAAGCCTTGCAAGGTGGCGGTAGATTCAAATGGTATCGTGTATGTAATTTCTTACGGTTGTTACAGCGGCGCCATGCAGTTTGACGCCGAATTGAATTTTATCGGCTTTTTCGGCAGTGAAACCGTTACTATGACGGCCAAGTTGGTTTTTGAAAAAATGTGGGCCAAAATCGTACCGAAAAGTATGAGTAAAAAGCAAAGCCGAGCTGTTCCGGTAAACTATAACAACTTCGATATAGATTCAAACGATATGATTTATACGACAAAAAATGATGTTGAGAGTAATGTGAGTCAAGTTCGCAAGTTGAATTATTACGGGAATAGTCTACTTGTTTATAAAACGGCAGGTAATACGCGAACCTATGGTGATATCGAAACCTACTATGATTCAAAAAAAGGTTTGGTTCAGTCTATTATCAGCGATATCGATGTTGATGCCGATGGCTATTTCACCATTTTGGATACAAGAAGAAATCGAATTTTTCAGTTCGACCAAAATTCCAATCTATTATTCAGTTTTGGCGGAACTTCCGCACAGTTGGGATGTTTTTTGGAAGCGGTTGCTTTGGAAACGGTCGGGACGGATGTTTTTCCGCTTCATTTCCCGCAGCGCAAACGGCAACACGAAGA
>JAKSQF010000228.1 GCA_024404235.1 Clostridia bacterium
CGCGGCAATTAAACTGCGTTGGCAATTTCGGCGTCCGTCGGCTCGCGTTGAAGCTTATTCGTCAACTGTTCCTTGGTCTGCATTGCGTGATACGCCGTATCTTTAATGGAACGACTGACCCGTACGGCGTTATTATCACGTAAATAACGCCTGATTTCCCCAATGATCATCGGCACGGCGGAGGTGGAAAAACGCACGTTATGAGCAGCGTCGAAATTGTCGATTGATTTCATCAATCCGATGCAACCGACCTGAAACAGATCATCCGGATTTTCTCCTCTGCCGGAAAACCGCTGAATCACGCTTAATACCAGCCGCAAATTGCCGTTGATCAGCTTTTCGCGTGCAGTGGGATCACCGCCCTTTACCCGCAAAAGCAGTTTTTCCTTTTCCGACTCTTTGAGCACAGGTAATTTCGCGGTATCTACCCCGCAAATCACCACTTTATTTTGGTACATTATAAAAGACACCTCCGACAATTTAATTATTGCCGAAAGTGTCGTAAAATAAACGTTATTTATAAATTTAACCAAGTAGGCCGAAGCTGACCGAAAGGGCGTGATCGACCCGATTCATCGAACCGTTATCAAGGCTGCCCATTTTTTCTTTTAAGCGCTTTTTATCAATTGTGCGTACCTGCTCAAGCAAGACAATCGAATCCCGTTGCAGTCCGCATCCGTCGGCTGAAACTTTGATATGCGTCGGTAAATCATTTTTATCCTTTTGACTTGTAATGGCAGCGGCGATTACCGTCGGACTAAATCGATTGCCAACGTCATTTTGTACGATCAGTACAGGTCTTATACCACCCTGCTCCGAGCCAACGACAGGACTAAGGTCGGCATAGTATATTTCTCCGCGTTTAACGTTCATGTTCTTTCACACTCCGAACTTTTCTGAAATTAGCATTGCCGAATTTCATGGATTTTAAACGCGACAAGCGAATTTCTTTCCTTCTATTTTATGATTGGAATGTTCGGTTGGTGCAAAAAGAAACACGGAAGCCGAGACTTCCGTGTAGAATATTATTTAGCCAGCGGATGAAACCGTGCGTAGCTTTGGGTGTATTTACTTTTTACAAACTGTGCATAAATCTGTGTTGAAGAAATATCCGCGTGACCCAGCATTTCCTGAATATCCTTTAATTGGGCACCGTTTTCAAGCAAGTGTGCCGCGAAAGAGTGCCGCAACGTATGCGGGGTGATATCCTTCTTGATACCGGCCTTATCAGCGTAATATTTAATGATCTTCCAAAAGCCCTGACGTGACATCGGCTGACCGTTCATATTGGTAAACAGTGCATCGCAATCCTCGTCCAAAACAATGATCGGGCGTACGTTGCGCAAATAATTCTGTACCGCTTTGATAGCACCAGGATACAGCGGAACAATACGCTCACTCTTACTGTTTTTCAAGTGAACGATACCGACCTGCAAATTGATATCCGACAAAGACAGATCCATCAACTCGGAAACCTTCATACCGGTTGCATACAGCAGTTCTAACATTGCCTTGTCGCGGATGCACTTATAGTCACTGCCGTTCGGTTGCGAAAGCAGAAGCATCACTTCGTTGGCTTCCATCACACCCGGTAACTTTTGCTCGGCTTTCTTTAAGCGTATACCGTCGGTCGGGTTGATCTTCACCAACTTTTGTGCAACAAGATAACGGTAAAAATTGCGAATGGAAGCTAACATTCGGGTGCGAGTAGATTCGGATTTCCCGATAGCAGAAAGCGAATCGAGATACTTCAAAACCACATTAGAATCGCAGTTAAGATAATCTATGTTTTGTGACGTGCAATAGTCAATATACTGTGTGATATCACGCGTATAGGATTGCACCGTGTTATCGGAAGAATGTTTTTCATGAATTAAAAATTGCTGAAAGGCCTCAATCGTATCCAACTATTACACCTCACTTTTATAAATTTAAAGCAAACGAGCGATAAAACGCACAAGACAAAACGCCATCCAAAACCGCCGATAGCAATAACGGTAATACAAGCACGAGAAAATACCTGCTGTAATTGCGAAACTCGGGATACAGTAAAGCAGACGGGCTATGCGGAAAAGTCAGCTTAGCCAACAGATTTGAAAATCTGAAAGCTTCCCTGCAACCGAGAATCAAGCAAATGAAGAACGGCACAAACGGCGGCACCAGCAAAACCGCATAAAAAGCAATTCCCTCTACACCGAAAGCAGCATACAGATAAGCAGCCGCCGAGCCAAACATAAAACCATGATAGCATAGCAACATCGGCGCTAACACAATACCGAGCATCGTAGTGCCGCAAAGAAAAAAGAAAAGCAATACTGCAAGCTTTGTTAAAAGCACCGACACAAAGATGCGGGAAAAACCGCCGCGTATATGTAGTGCGGCATATCGGTGCAGGGATTTGCGCACGGTTTCCGTTAACGTAACACTGTTACCGGAGAGGAGCGTTCCCAACAGAAAACCAAGCGCAAGTAAGAAAGCAAAAAACCAAAATAAACCGTTTTTGCGAAAGCCATCACCGAAGCGAAATCTCTTTAAATCCAAAACCTTGCTTTTTTTCATAACAACCGCCCTTTCAATGTACTATATGAAAGGAGCGGACAAGATATTACAACACAAGATTTCGTTAATTCTTATACAAGAACTACAACATTTAGCGGATAAAGTGATTTTATGTCAACCGATAAAAAAGAGCATAAAAATAAACTCTCAAAGCTTTTAGGGATGAGAGTCTATACACAAAACGGTAAATCACCGATATAAGCGCGACTTTCAAAACTTACTTAATAGTTATACAACATTTTACCGCAAATGTCAATTACAATTTTGTTACCTCTA
>JAKSQF010000229.1 GCA_024404235.1 Clostridia bacterium
CAGATAAAGGCAATGAATATCAAGGCGCTTAAGAAAATGGTGAATTTATTGCTGAGTGCCAACCAAAACAGCAGAATATTCAACGCATATACCGCCAACAGAATAATACCGCACAGCAGGTTGCGCCAGAAATTAAGGAACACAAAGCGGAAGGAGTTGCGGTAAATCTGACTGAGCTTAAAACCGAAGGTGATGGTCAGCGTGAAGATGTAAAAACGCATCAGCAAAAAGACGATCGTAACGCCCATAGCCACACCGAGCCCGACCGTACCGAAGCTGAACACCTTGTTGCTGTGAGTAGCAACACCGCTGTAGCCTTGGCAAGCGATAAACAAGAACACAAAAAGAATGGTGTTGATGATACCTTCTGCCAATGCCTGCTTCCAGTTTTTGCGGATGGTTTCAAAGAAATCGGACAGACCGAAGGAGTGCTTGTCCCGTGCAATATTACGGGTGACGTGGGTCATACCGACCGCCGAAAGACCGCCGGTAATACACGGCAGAGTCATCAGCGAATAAACCGCACAAGTCGGAACAAATTTCCAGAAATTGCGGAAATAGGTTTCAAAAAATACGAAAAATGCTTTCTTTTTCGGCCCGTTTTTTTCAATGCCGGGGCCTTCCTTTTCATAGTTAAATAATCCGAACAGACCGGCCATGGAAATTACCTCTTTTTCTTGTTTTTATAAATCAGTTTTTCATTAATTGAAATGTTTTTGCAACCGAGGAAATACGCCAGTTGGCCGATCAGCGGTGCAAAAAGCAACGGCAGAATAAGTAACAGCCTGCGTGCAACCGATACGTCACCAAAGGCGCCGACGCCGGTAATCGCACGGTTAATTGCGTAAAAATTGGCGTTGATAATGGCATAAAAACCACCGGTCAGGCCGTCAAAAATGAAGAACAAAATCAAAATCAGGAAAAACGGCAGCATTCCCAATAATCCGATTTTCAGCCCGCGGAAGGTGTTTTTCTTTTTGCGGCCGAAATGCACGGCGTTGCTGTCACGGGTGCCGAGCTCCCACAGTTTTGAATAGATGAAAGCCGTAAGTAGGGCGACGGAAATAACGGTTGAAGTGACGTTAAAGGTTGTAAGTCCCTTGCCCGAAAGCTCCGAGCGATCGTTGATTTTTTTGACCGTATATCCCTGCTTTTCGTAGTCCGCACCCTTTTGATCCTTACCCTGCGATTCGTGGTAGGAATAGGTTGCGATTTCTTTTCCGTCCTTATCGAATACCGTGGCTTTATAACCGACGTTTTTGGTAAAAGCACCAACGCAGATGACCATCATGGATAATACGATAAAAATATTGGCAATTGTGGCAAACAGTACCCTTCCGAAGAAGCTGCCGGCAGGTTTTACATACTCTTCCAAAGCATAAATCCCCTTTTACTGAATAATTATATTTATTATAACGCATTATCACAAAAAAAGCAAGCAGAGATTTGGCGGTTCGGGGCATTTAAAACGGGTGAACGAAGTGTGCCCGTTTAGGATTGTGGGTTATTCGGCGGGAGACAAGCACCCGCCCTACGAGGTGGCATAATAAAACAATTTTAAAGCAAACAGCCGAAACCGATTAAGTTTTCAATTAGCAAAAAATACCCCGAGGATTTTTACGTCCTCGGGGGTGTAGTTTATGTGGGTTGATTATTTAATTGTACGCTGGGTGCCGTAATGGGTAGCACCGTTTTTGTCGGTATAAAAGCCTTGAATGGTTACGCTTTGAACGGTGGAAAGATTGCCGATTTCCAAAAATGCAACGTAGGTGCAATTCAAGCTTTCGGCGGTAATGAGTGTGCCGTTGTTATAGAACGAATCGTAAACGCTGTCGACGGAAATGACCGTTTTTTCGCCGTTTACGTTCACAACAAAGCCGGTGTCCTTATAAGTTGCAATTTCTTCAGCCGAAGCGGAAAGTTTTAAAATCAAACGGGTGTTGCCGTTTTTGTGGGTTTGGGTGCCGACTTTCAGGTTTTCCTGTTGGATATTCACGCCGCAAATCAAACACTGGCCATCAATCAAAATGTGTCCCAATGCCGGTTCTCCGGGCACGGTGTACACAGTATTACAGATTGTGCAACGGCAAAGGTCATAACCGGATTCGGTACAAGTGGGAGCAACCGTACGCAATTTGATACCACTGTGCAGATTGGGATTTGCGGGAATTTCAAGGGTTTTAGTTTCGCCGCAAATTGAACAAGTACAAACGCCAACGCCACTTTCAACACAAGTGGGAGATTTTGTTTCAACCGTTTCACCAAATACGTGTTCATTTTCACTGCAATGCTTTGTAAAGTGAATGTTGGCGTTAAACAACTCGTTATTATAAGAATCAATAGAAATATTGTTCCATTCCTGCTGCGTGCCGACATAGTAAACATCGGTAAGGTTTTTGCAATAGTAAAACGCCCGCTCCCCGATGGTGGTAACGCTGTCCGGTATCGTGATACTCGTTAGGTCATAGGAATCGTAAAACGCATAACTGCCGATGGTGGTGACGCTGTTCGGAATGGTGATACTCGTCAAGCCCGTGCAACCCTCAAACGCAGAACTGCCGATGGTGGTGACAGTGCCATCGGTCGGAATAACACTATTTTTACAACCTGCAACCAATGTTTTGCTTGCCGTCTTAATTAAGCAATTTCCGGCACTACGGTAAACTTTGTTGTCGGGTGCAACCGTGATACTCGTCAAGCCCTCGCAAAAAGCAAACACTCCACTACCGATGTCAGTGACGCTGTTCGGTATGGTGATACTCGTCAAGTCCGTGCACCCATTAAACGCCACTTCGCCGATGGTGGTGACGCTGTTCGGTATGGTGAT
>JAKSQF010000023.1 GCA_024404235.1 Clostridia bacterium
GCAGGATCATATAGGGAATAAAGTCGTAAACCATACCCAAAATGACCGCACCGGGGGTGTTGATCAGGTGCAGGGGACGAAGTCCCAATTTCCCTAAAAAGGTGTTGATCAAACCGGTATTGGCCAAAATCGTGATCCACGAATAGGTACGGATCAGGAAGTTCATCCACATCGGCAGCATTACGATCAAAAGGATCATTCGCTGCGAGCTGACCTTCATCTGGGTCATACAAAAAGCCATCGGATAGGCTAAAATTAAGGTGATCACGGTGGCGATCAACGCATAACCGATCGAAATGAGAAAGGCCTTTTTATAGCGGCCGATTTCCGCAAGGTTAGCCAGCGTAAAGGCACCGTTCGGATCAGTAAGGGCGAAATAGGCCATGATCACCAGCGGCACCACGATAAAGATGGCCGCCCAAACAATGTAAGGCGAAGCCACGAGGCGACTACCAAAGCTTTTTTTATGCATGGCTTATTCCTCCTCTTCCACGTCCGAGAGGTGGTCCATCTCCTCGCTGTAAGAACTGTAATCGCCGTACAGGCCGGAATATTTCGATTTTTTCATAATGTGGATAGCGTCCGGCTCGATGATCAGACCGACCTTGTCGTCGACCTTGTGCTCGTCGGTGGTTTGGATCATCCACTTGAAACCGCCGATATCCACGATAATTTCATAATGTACACCTAAAAATGCGACCGAGGTTACTACACCGGTCAACATGCCCTGCTCGGTCGGGACAATATCCACGTCTTCGGGGCGAACGACAACGTCAACGGCTTCGTTCGGCTCAAATCCCTTGTCAAGACAGGGGAAGGTCTGACCCGAAAAACGCACGCTGTAGTCTTCCAACATCACGCCGTCAACAATATTCGATTCACCGATAAAATCGGCTACGAAGGCGTTTTTCGGCTCGTTATAAATATCCTGCGGCGTACCGACCTGCTGAATTTTGCCCTCGTCCATAACGACGACTCGGTCAGACATGGTCAGCGCCTCTTCCTGATCGTGTGTAACGAAAACGAAGGTGATACCGAGCTGACGCTGAATACCGCGCAATTCCTTCTGCATATCCTTACGCAATTTCAGGTCCAATGCGGCCAATGGCTCGTCCAGTAAAAGGATTTTCGGGTGATTGGCAAGTGCGCGCGCAATGGCAACACGCTGCTGCTGACCGCCCGAAAGCGTTTCAATGTGACGCTTTTCAAAGCCGGAAAGCTTGACTAATGCCAGCATTTCGCTGACCTTCTCACGGATTTCCTTTTCGGGCATCTTTTTGACGCGCAGTCCGAATGCAACGTTTTCGTACACGTTCAGGTGCGGAAACAGTGCATAACGTTGAAAAATGGTGTTCACCTGACGCTTGTACGCCGGAACACCACTTTGATCTACGCCCTCAAAAAGAACGTGACCTTCGTCCGGCTCTTGGAATCCGCCGATCAACCGCAAGGTCGTTGTCTTGCCGCAACCGGACGGACCCAACAAGGTGATGAATTCTTTGTCACGGATCTCCAAATTCAATCCGTCCAACACCTGCTCGCCGTCAAAGGACACGCATACGTTTTCGAGTTCTACAATTTTTTCCTTTTCCATTTAAGCATCCCCCTTTGTTCAACACCAAAGTGTCAACACAAGTAAATTGACCGAAATACGGTCATACGTTTACCCTGTGTGATACCCGTACAGCTTAGCAGAATGCCCTGAACAAAGGGTTTTTCATAGTCCTACCGAAAAAAGGTGAACTACGGCATTCTTTTCGCCTGCACTCTTTCTACACAGATGCGTTAAATGCCAAGAAATAAATCTTGACAATTAAAAACTATACGGCAAAATCATTGAAAAGTCAATAAAAAATTTAAAAAAATGTGATTTTTTCGGTAAAAAATCAAAGCGGTTTCAGATAAACTCTGAAAATCTCCGTTTTCCTCTGTTTTTCTCTTGAATGCTCGATTTTTTTGAAAGCGGAAAATTTTGTCGAATTTCGGCTTGCGACGGCAAAATCCTTATTGCAAATTTATACTGAAAGTGATATTATATAATAAATATGCTTGAACGGAGGGATTTGTATGGCTTTTAAGAAGTGGATCGTGTCTTCTTCGGATAAAATGCTCGCAAAGGAGCTTGCCGAAGAATGCGATACCGACCCGTTTGCAACCGCCATTGCGGTCGGTCGCGGCATTTCGGATGCCGCCGAGCTGGAGCAATTCTTTGCCTGCGAACCCCTTTTGTGCGATCCGCACGAATTGGCGGATATTTCTTTGGCGGCCGAAATCGTCAATCAGGCGATCGTCGACGGGAAAATTATTGCCGTCTTCGGCGATTACGACTGTGATGGCGTGGTCGCAACGACCCTGCTGACCGATTATCTTGAAAGCCGCGGCGCCAAGGTCATTCCCTATATTCCGGACCGTGTATCGGAAGGCTACGGAATGAACGTTGCGGCGGTGGAAGCTTTGGCAAAGCAGAACGTCGGGCTGATCGTTACGGTCGATAACGGTATCGCCTGCGTGGAAGAAATCGCCCGCGCCAATGAACTCGGTATGCAGGTGGTCGTGACCGATCACCATCTTCCGCCCGAGGTTTTACCGTCTGCGGCGGCCGTGGTCGATCCGCATCGGGCGGACTGTCCGTCCTCCTTTAAGGAAATCTGCGGCGCCGAGGTTGCTTTTAAATTGGCCTGCGTAATGGCCGATATGGAGCCGGAGCAGATGTTGGCACGCTATGCCGATCTGCTGGCGGTGGCAACGGTAGGGGACGTAATGCCCCTGCGCAATGAAAACCGTTCCATCGTCCGTGCCGGTATTCTGCTGTTGAAATCCGCTCCCCGAACGGGACTTTCCGCCTTGATGAACGTGGCAGGCCTTGAACGGGATAAGCTTTCGGCCGGCAACCTTTCTTTCGGTTTGGTGCCCCGCATCAATGCCGCCGGTCGTATGGGTTCTGCATTGACGGCTTTTGAACTGTTGCGCTGTACGGATATCAATCGGGCACTTGGCATTGCCAATGAATTAGAGGGTGCAAACGCTCTTCGTCAGCAGACCGAACGTAAAATCCTCGCTGAAGCCTGCGATTTGATCGAACAAAACGGCTACGCTCATCATCGGGTCATCGTGGTATCTGCCGCAGGGTGGCATCCCGGCGTGGTCGGTATCGTCGCCTCCAAGGTGGTGGAACGCTACGGCAAGCCGGCGCTGGTGCTTTGTGAAAACGGCGACGTTGCCGAAGGCTCCGGCAGAAGCATCAGTGATTTTTCGCTGTACGACGCCCTCTTCGCTTGCAAGGACGTTCTGCTGAAATTCGGCGGACATGAACTGGCAGCAGGATTGGGTCTTAAAAAAGAAAATCTCGATTTACTGCGAAAGCGGTTGGATGAATACGCAAAAACCCTGCCGCGGGCCATACCGCATTTGAAAATTGATCTGCGGCTTAAACCCGAGGCACTTTCGGTCGATATGGCCGACGCTCTCGAACTGCTTGAGCCGTTCGGTATGGGCAACCCGACGCCGGTCTTCGGCTTGTTCGGGGTCAGCCTTGAAAAAATCACACCGATCGGTGCCGGAAAGCACTTGAAGCTGCTTTTCTCCAAAAACGGCAATCCGTTTCAGGCGTTGCTGTTCGGGGTCACACCGCAGCAGTTCTGCTTTTGTACGGGCGATGTGATGGATTTGGCGGTCACACTCGGCACCAATCTGTATCAAGGCGTGCGCTCCCTTTCGGTGCAGATCAAGGCCTTGCGGATGAGTGACGTCGATGAGGATGCCCTTTTTGAAGATCTGTTCGATTACGACGATTATCTGTGCGGCGATGAAATGCCGACCGAAAAGGCCCCCACAAGGGAGGAAATCGGCCTTGTTTACCGCCGCATTACAAAAGAAAGCGTCCGTGCTGAGCGGATGAAATATATCACCTTGAAAAGACCGGGTTACGCCAAAACACAACTGGCGCTGACCGTACTGCAGGAATTGGGACTTATTCGCCTGCAGGAGGGAATGCTTTGTGCGATACCGTCGGCGACGAAAAATCCTCTTGAAAATTCGCCGACCTATTCTAAACTGACAAACGGAGGGATGACGGATGAACGCGGATGAACGGCGGGATTATGAAGATTTAGCGGAACAGATGCGCAATCAGGGCGGCAGTTATGACTACGATTTGGTAGAGCGTGCTTTTGATTATTGCGTAAAGGCTCACGCCGGCCAAAAGCGTTTCACCGGTGAGGCCTACTATAATCATCCATATAACGTAGCCAAAATTTTGGTGTCAATGGGTATGGACAGCCAATCCATTGCCGCCTCGCTTCTGCACGACGTGGTCGAGGATACCGAAACCACGCTGGACGACGTAAAATCCCTTTTCGGCGAGGACGTTGCCGCTTTGGTCGACGGTGTGACCAAAATCGGCCGCTTGTCCTTTACCAATAAGGAACAGCAACAGGCCGAAAGCCTGCGCAAAATGCTGATCGCCATGGGACGGGATATTCGCGTCATCATCATCAAATTGGCCGACCGCCTGCACAATATGCGCACCCTTGACGGCATGCGTGAACAGAAGCAACGCGACAAGTCGGTCGAAACGCTGGAGGTTTATGCCCCCATTGCGCACCGCCTCGGTATCCGTTGGGTCAAGGAGGAACTGGAGGATTTGGCATTACAGCACCTCGATCCGATCGCTTATGCGGAAATTGAGAATATGCTGAGCCTGCGTAAGGATGACCTTGAAAAAACGCTCAACGGTATCTTGGAACGTATTGAAGAGCGCCTGAAGGAAACCATGCCGGGCGTTGAAATGTCTTTTCAGGCCCGCGTAAAATCCATTCACGGCATCTACCGTAAAATGTACCTGCAGGGCAAGAATTTTGAAGAAATCTACGACGTCTACGCCATCCGCGTCATTACCGATACGGTGGCTAACTGCTATAACATTTTGGGCGTCATGCACGATATGTTCCGCCCGATTCCGAACCGCTTTAAGGATTATATCTCCACCCCGAAGCCGAATATGTATCAATCGTTGCATACTACGGTTTTAAGTAGGGAGGGCGTGCCGTTTGAAATTCAGATCCGTACGGCCGAAATGCATCATACAGCAGAACTCGGTATCGCCGCCCATTGGAAATATAAAGAGGGCGTGACCGGCAGTGATAAAAAGATGGAGGAACGGCTTGCGTGGATCCGTCAGATCCTTGACAGCCAAGAAGCTACGGGCGATGCCTCTGAACTGGTGCGCAGTATCAAGGTCGACCTTTCGCAGGAGGACGTTTTCGCCGTTACCCCTCGGGGCGACGTTATCAACCTGCCGGTCGGTTCTACCATTATCGACTTTGCTTTTGCCATTCACTCGGCGGTCGGTATCAAGATGGTCGGTGCCAAGGTCAACGGCCGTATCGTGCCGATCAACCACGTTGTCCAAACGGGTGAGGTTATCGAGATCTTAACGACCAATCAGGCGGGGCACGGCCCCAGCCGTGACTGGATCAGCATTGCCGTTACCAATCAGGCCAAGGCCAAGATCCGTTCCTGGTTCAAAAAGGAACGCCGTCCCGAAAACATTGCAACCGGCAAAATGGAACTGGAACGGGAACTGAAGCGCAATGCAATTTCGTTCCCCGAAAACGAGTTTTCCGAGTATATCGAAGAACTGGCCAAGCGCTTTCATTTTTCGGGCGGCGAAGATTTTTATGCTGCCATCGGCTACGGCGGTATTCTGCTTTCCAAAATCATGCCCCGTATTCGGGAGGATTACGGCAAGCGGCAGGCGGCGGCTAAGCCGATCGAAACCAAGGTCATCAAACCTGTTTTACACAGTCACTCATCGTCCGACGGCGTCGTGGTGGACGGTATCGACAACTGCCTGATCAAACTTTCCAAATGCTGTAATCCGTTGCCGGGCGATGAAATCATCGGCTTTATCACGCGCGGACACGGTGTTTCGGTGCATAAGCGGGATTGCAATAACGTTCCGCGCGATTTGGAAGCCGATGCCGAGCGGGATCGTTGGATCGCGGCGCATTGGGATAACGTCCGTACCGAAACCTTCGTGGCGTCACTTGAAATTTTGGCCATTGACCGTAACGGCCTTGTGTTGGATTTTCTGACGCTGATGCAAAATATGCACATCGCCGTTCATTCCATCAACGCACGGCCTATCAAAAACGGCAATACTATTACCAATATCACGCTCAGCGCCGAAAGCGTCGAGCATCTGCGCAGTATCATCGTGCATCTTGAAAAAATTCAGGGTGTGTTCAGCGTAGAACGTACCAACCGTTAAAGGAAGATTTTTATGAAAGCAGTCATTCAACGCGTCACCGAAGCCTCCGTTTCGGTCGACGGTAAAACAGTAGGTCGTTGCCAAAAGGGCTATATGATTCTTTTCTGCGCCATGCAGGGCGATGGGGAAGACGATCTGCAAACGCTTGCCCGCAAGGTTGCCATGCTTCGTATTTTCGAGGATGAAAACGGCAAAATGAACCGTTCTGTTCTTGATGTCGGCGGCGAGATCCTCTGCATTTCGCAGTTCACCTTAGGCGCCGATACCAAAAAGGGCAATCGCCCCTCTTTCATTCAGGCAATGGAGCCGGTCGGTGCCGAAAACTATTACGACCGTTTTTGCGATTTGTTAAAGGAAAACGGCGTCAGCCGCGTGGAAAAAGGAATTTTCGGTGCGGATATGCAGGTGTCCCTCGTCAACGACGGGCCGGTCACCATTTTGCTGGATACAAAGGTCTGGTGTAAAAATGAAAATTAAAACGTTATCACTCGGGCTGATTCAGTCAAACTGTTATCTGATTTCTACCGAAAAAGCCGCTTTGGTCATCGACCCCGGCTTTGAGGACGACCGTGTGCTTGAATTTCTGCGGGAAAACGCCGAAAAGTCGTGCCGCATCTTGCTGACCCACGTGCATTTTGATCATATCGGCGGTGCCGCCACGTTGCAGCGGGAAACCGGTACGGCGGTCGCCATCGGCCGTGCCGACGGCGAAGTAATTGCCGATCCGCACTACAACCTGACCGACCGTTTTCGCGTAAAACTCGGTATTCCGCAGGTCGATTTGCTGGATGACGGCGATACCTTCACGATCGGTGATTTGACCGTGCACTGCATTGAAACGCCCGGTCACTCGGCGGGCGGAATGTGCTTCTTGGTCGGGGATGTGCTGTTCAGCGGCGATACGCTGTTTGCCGGCTCGGTCGGTCGCACCGATTTTATTACCGGCGATCACGATACGCTGATGCGTTCCATCCAAAAGCTTTTTGCTCTGCCGGAGCATACCGTGGTTTATCCGGGTCACGGCCCGTCCACCACCCTGCACGAAGAACGGCTGATGAATCCTTATTTAAGATAGGAAAATGATATGAATCTTTGCAATATCGGGCAGAATTTTAAGTACGAACTGGAAAAACTCATTCGTATTTTTCTGCCCTTTGAAAAAATAACCTTTTTTGATACCGAAACCCCTGCCGACCGTATGGCTGTTGTCACCCGTATGCCAAAGGGCGAAATAGTGAACCTTTCGGCAACCGTTCTGTTGGACGGCAAAAAAGCTGCCTATTCGACCGAATTGCCGCAGGACACCGACGATTATGAAAAAACCTGCGAGCGTTTGCTGGCCATTCAGTTGTACCGCTGTTTTGTGGAACTGACCGGCAACGTGCCGCAGTGGGGCATTTTGACCGGCGTGCGTCCGGCAAAACTGGACGGCCGCCTTCGTGAAACCTTGGGCGAAGCGGAAACCGACCGCTATTTTTCGGAAGAACTGATGGTGGATGCCCACAAGATATCTTTGTGTAAAGAGGCTACTGCAGGGGAGGACGCCATTACGTCGCTGTCCCGACCCGATTCATTCAGCCTTTATATTTCGGTACCCTTCTGTCCGACCCGCTGCCATTATTGCTCCTTTGTTTCGCATTCGGTCGCACAGGCCAAAAAACTGATCCCGCAGTACGTGGAACTGCTTTGCCGTGAAATTCGGGCGACGGCTGAAATTGCCCGAAAAAAGCACCTGCACCTTGAAACGGTTTATATCGGCGGCGGTACACCGACCACCCTTTCGGCCGAACAACTGACCGCTGTTATGAATACCGTGCGGGAAAACTTTGATTTGTCCGATTTGCGGGAATACACGGTCGAGGCCGGTCGACCCGATACCTTTACGCCCGGACGGATGACGGCTATCAAAAACGGCGGTGCGACACGTATCAGCATCAATCCGCAGACGATGCAGGACGCCGTTTTGCAGGAAATCGGCCGCAAGCACACCGCAAAGCAGACGGTCGAAGCTTTCCGTATGGCACGCCAATGCGGTTTTCATAACGTCAATATGGACTTGATCGCAGGCCTGCCCGGTGATACGTTTGAAAGCTTTTGTGATACCCTACAGCAGGTCTTGGCACTCGATCCCGAAAGCGTTACGGTGCATTCGCTTTCAATGAAACGCGCTTCGACCCTTACGGCCGACGGTCGCCTGCCCGAAACGCAAACGGCGCTTTTGGCGGCAAAAATGGTCGATTACGCCCGCAAAACGCTGACCGAAAACGGCATCGCACCTTACTATATGTACCGTCAAAGCAAAACGGTCGGCAATCTTGAAAACGTCGGCTACGCCAAAAAAGGCTTTGAGGGTCTTTATAACGTCTACATTATGGATGAAACGCATACCATTTTGGCCTGCGGCGCTTCGGCGGTAACAAAACTGCGTCAACCCGACGGCGATTATATCAGCCGCATATTTAACTTTAAATATCCGTATGAATATATTGCACGCTTTGACGAACAATTGCAGCGAAAAGAAGGAATTGATGCGTTTTATGAAGAGTACCCTATCCCAAATCAATGAATACGCAAGGCGGGATCCTGCAGGGCTGATTGCCGAAAGTGATCACAATTACCGTAAAAACATTCGGGAAATCGCCCGCCATATCGCCGATGACGATAATATCAAAATCGTTGCGGTTGCCGGGCCGTCCGGCTCGGGTAAAACCACCACGGCTCACATTTTGTGTGAAGCATTAAAGGAAATGCAGGAAACCATTGCGGTCGCTTCGCTGGACGATTTTTATCTTCCGGCCGACCGTCTGCCTATTCTTTCGGACGGCTCGCAGGATCTCGAATCGGTCGCCGCGTTGGATACCGCCCTCATTCGGGAACGTTTTACTTCCTATCTAAATACCGGTATTTTGCAGCTTCCGAAATATGAATTTGCCACGCAACGGCAAATTTCGGTCGCACAAACGCTTCAACTCGGCGAACGGGGTATTGTGATCGTGGAAGGACTTCACGCTATGAATCCTGAAATCACTGATTTGGTCCCGCGGGAAAATATCTATAAAATTTATATCAGTACCAATCAAAAAATTCGGGATGATGAAGGCAACGTTCTGCTGGACGGTCGCCGTAAACGTTTGTTGCGCCGTGTTTTGCGTGATTAAATTTTCCGTGATGCCGACGTCAACGAGACACTCCGTATGTGGGAAAACGTCATTCGCGGGGAAGAAAAGTATCTTTACTGCTTTAAAGATACAGCCGACGTCCGCCTGAAAACCCTGCATTTTTACGAACCGGGCGTTTTCAGAAATCGCTTTCTCAAATCGGCTGAAGGGCTGGCGGAAAACACACCCTGTCGGGAGTACTTCCTGCAAACGGTTGAAGCCATGCAGCAGTTTGAACCTGTTTCGGCAGAACTTGTACCCGAAAATTCGCTGATTCGCGAGTTTCTCGGCGAGGGAAAATATCAATAATTCGCGTGCATAAGGGAGGATGTATATGGAAACGAAAAGTAATTGGGAAAAATTTCGGCTTGCGTGCGGCCGTTTCGGTAAAAAGACCGGTGACGCCGTCAGTATTCAAAAAATGAAACTGGATATATCCGACATTCAGGAAAAATGCGAAAAAGATTATGCGGCATTGGGAAAGCTTTGCTATGAAAAGCTGAAAGCGGCGGAGGATCTTACCGAGCAGGAAGCCACGCTGATGGATGCCATTGAAGAAAAACTGAAAAAAATCAGCGATTTAAGGGTGGAAATTGCCACCGTGCAGAATAAACGCTACTGTCCGCAGTGCAATACGTTGTTGGATGCCGAATCTAATTTTTGCAGTCATTGCGGGATGGATATGAATCCGGCTTGTCCGGAGGTTCAGCAGGCCAAACAGGAAGCGCAGGAAGAACTCGAAGCCTTCCGTAACGACGGTGCAGCCGAAGAACCTGCCGAAGAAAACGAACCGGCACAACCGGTAGAAAATGCCGAAACAACGGAGGAAGAAGAATGTTAAAAATCGGTGTTGTCATTGCAGATATGGGGGAATATCGCCCTTTAAGTGAACGCCTGCAGGAGCATCTGCAAGCAAAGGAAACGGTCTACGGAATGGAAAAAAGCACCTTTTTGCTGAACGGGGCACAGGTGGTTTGCATCTGTTCTCGTATCGGTAAGGTTAATGCCACTATTGCGGCCACCCACTTGGCGGAAAACGGCTGTAATGTGATATTGAATTTCGGTTATTCGGGCGGCATCAGCCGTGCACCGCGCGGTGCGGTCGTTTTGGCCGACCGCTTTATCGAACACGATTTCGATTTGACCCCGCTTGGTTACAAGCCTTGTGAAAAGCCGGAGCAGGACTTTATTTATATGGCAGATCCGACCTTGCTTGAATGCTTTGTCGGGCAGTTGCCCAATGCACCGGTCGGCACGGCCGTCTGCGGTGACCGCTTTATTTGTAACGAAGCCGACCGCATTCGGATGAAGAACGATTTTGACGCGGTTTCCTGCGATATGGAAACGGGTGCCATTGCTTCGGTCTGCCACTTTGCCGACGTTCCCTTTATGGCAATGCGTCAGATTTCGGATGACGCCGGTGACGACGCAACCGATTCTTACCGTGAAAAGTGTATCGACGGCGAAACGACGATGGCAGACGCCTTTTTCAACTGCCTTTGTGCCGTGATTGAAAAGTTCAAAAATGAAGCATAACGAAAAGGGGAGTACCTCCTTTACCTTCGGCGCATTATTGCTGTTGGCATCGGGCATTTTGGTTAAAATCATCGGTGCGCTGTTTAAAATACCGCTGTCCAATCTTTTGGGGGATACCGGCTTCGGCTATTTTTCAGCCGCCTACGACGTGTTCAGTCCCTTTTATGCGTTGGCAATGGGGGGCTTGCCCGTGGCGGCGGCTCGGTTGATTGCAACCGAAAATTCGTCAGACGGACAGGCTGTCGGCCGTGAACGGCAGATGCACCGTGTTTTTATCTGGCTTGGAATCATTTTTACGTTGGCGTTTTTGGCGGCGATTCCGTTGCTTTCCCGCATTCTTTCGCAAGGCGGTCAGACGACCCTTTCGTTGCTTGCCATTGCGCCGTCCGTCTTTTTGTTTTTCGTCATATCGGCTTATCGCGGCTCGTTTGAAGGTCGGCACGATATGAAACCGACTGCCGTTTCCGATATTATCGAGGCCTGCGGAAAACTGGGACTCGGTCTTTTGTTTGTACTGCTTGTGGCTCGCTTGACCGAAAACGGCGCACGTCAGTCGGCAGCGGCATTGTTCGGTATTACGGTCGGCGTTGTCATAGCGGCCCTTTACCTTTTCTTGAAACGACCGCGCTTGCCAAAGGGACAACCGTCCGACCTTTCAAATCGGCGGTTGCTTGATCTTGTGTGGCGTCCTGCGCTGACGGCTTTGCTCATCAGCTCTGCCGTCGGGTTGATTGATGCTTTGACCGTGGCACCCGTGTTACACCGTAGCGGTATTGAAGCGTCAGCCGCTTTGTACGGTCTGCGCAGTAAGGCACATACGTTATATAATTTAGTGCCCTCCGTTTCGGCAATGCTCGGCATCGGCGCCGTGCCCGCTTTGGCGGTGGCTTTAAAACAGGGCAATCGGGAATCCCTGCAAAAGCAGACCTCCCAACTGTTAAAACTGACGGCAACGCTGGTCTTTCCGATCGGCTTCGGTATGGCGGCCATCAGTAAGCCGATTATGTGTTTGCTTTATTCGGGCGAGGCGTCGGCCGTGATCGGCGCACGGCTTTTGACGGTTTACGGCTTTGCGGCGGTGTTTGCCGGCCTTTGTGTGCCGATCATCCACGCTTTGCAGGCACTTGACCATCAAAAATCCGCCCTGCGCGTGTTGCTTTTCGGCGTTGCCGTGAAGCTGATTGCCAACGTCGTCTTGATTTCCGTTCCGAAAATCGGCATCGTCGGTGCGGCGTGGGGTACGCTTTTGTGCTATCTGTTCGTTTTTGCCATAGGTCTTTCACTGCTTTGCTCTGCTGTCGGATTTCGTAAAATGCCTGCATTGTTTTTCCGTCCGCTTTTGGCGGCGTTTGTCTGCTCGGCCGTTTCTACGGTTGCCTTGGCGGGCAATTCCAAATTGCTTACAATGGCGGCGATTCTTTTGGCAGGTGGGGTATATCTGCTGCTCATTGTGGTTTTGCGGGTCTTTTCGCGGGAGGACTTGGCTGAACTCTTACGAAAAAACGAAACCAAAAACGAGTGAATCGGTTAAAAAACGGCGCGGCAGACTACAAAAAAGCGCAAAATAATGTATTTTTTTGCATTTTTTCCAAAAAATACGAAAAATCTATTGATTTTTTCAAAAATATGTGGTAAAAATAAGTAGTGCTTTCAAATATTTGTTTGTCGCACAAAATTCGTATTTTAGCGGACTGATGTCTGCTAAACATTTTTTGGAGGTTATTAACTATGAAAAAGACAGATTTAGTCGCAGCAATCGCCGATAAGGCCGGTTTGACTAAGAAAGACGCAGAAAAGGCTCTTGCAGCATTCATCGACACTGTTGCTGATGCTCTGAAGGCTGGCGACAAGGTTCAGCTGATCGGCTTCGGTTCCTTCGAAGTTCGTGAACGTGCCGCTCGTACCGGTATCAACCCGGCTACCAAGGCTAAGATCGAAATCGCCGCTTCCAAGACTCCCGTCTTCAAGGCCGGCGCTGCTTTCAAGGCTGCTATCGACTAATTTGATTTTTTCAAAGCCGTCCTTCGGGGCGGCTTGATTTTTAGGTGCAGGTTTATGCGTTTAGATAAGTATTTAAAGGTTTCCCGACTGATCAAGCGGCGCACCATCGCCAATGAAGCTTGTGATGCCGGCCGTGTTACGGTCAACGGCAAGCCGGCACGTGCTTCGTACGATATAAAGGTAAACGACGTGATCGAAATCTCGTTCGGTACCCGCAACGTCAAGGCGCAGGTGCTCGACGTCAGCGAGGTTGTCCGCAAGGACGATGCGGCGTTGCTTTACCGCCTGATCGACGGCTGAAACTTAAAAACATAGTTTGGTCATCTGTTTCATATATTGGAACAGATGATTTTTTTATTTCGGAGGGATTTTTGTGACCGACTTACCGCCCGAAGCCCACAAACTGTTCCTACTCGGTCGGGAACGGCTGGAATTGACCGGTGTGCAGGAGGTCTGTGCTTTTGACGAGGAAACGCTGTCGCTTGCAACTACACTCGGCAGATTGACCGTTAAGGGGGAACGGATGAAGATTTCCGTCTTTCATCGGGAAACGGGCGATTTTTGTGCCGAAGGGAAATTCCACGCCTTTGCCTATTCCTCCAAACAGCAAAAGGGCGGGCGTATTGCCCGACTGTTTCGCTGATGGTCTGGGAAATACATCCGGCGGTGCAGGTGTTCACCTTTCTGTGGTCGCTGGTGTTGGGTGTCCTTTTGTGCGTGTGGTATGATTTCTTTCGCCTGATTCGTCGGCACTTTCACTGTAACGCTTGGCGTGTGGGTTTGCAGGACTTACTGTTTTGGTCGGTTTCGGCCGTTGCCACCTTCTTTTTTCTGCTCGCGCGGGAAAACGGTCGAGTGCGGCTGTTCGTACTGCTCGGCGCACTTTTCGGCTTCGGTCTGTGGCGGGTAACGGCAGGTGCGGTTTTGCTTGAAATCTTCAGCCGTGTGCTTTCATTTTGGCAACGGATTTTTCACCTGATTTTCCGTCTTTTTGGACGCATTTTGCACCCGCTTGTCCCGATTTTTCGAAAAGTGGGGAATTTTTTTAAAAAAATTCCCAAAATATTCGTTTTTCGGCGAAAAAACTCTTGAAAAATGGCATGCCGTTGTTGTATACTGAAACAAATAGTTTGTATACGGAGAAAAAGGCTTATGGCAAAGAAAAGCAAGCCCCGTAAAAGTATTCTCGTTCGTCTTTTGGTTATCGGTGTTGCGGTCTATATGATCACCTCGCTGAAATCCACTTATGACGAGCTGCAAAAGAGAGAACGGGAACTGGTCGAGGTTCAGCGGCAAACTGCCGTCGTCAAGCTTGAAAACAAGGAGTATGAAGAGCTTTTAAAGGACGATGCAAAGCTGGTTGAAAATGCGGCTCGTGAGCGTTTGGGTTACGGCTACCCGTACGAAACCTATTACACCACCCGGTAACGGCACGGGTATTATTTTTGAGGAGGACGTTTCAGTTCTATGGAGTTCAAGGTCGGAGATTTGGTCGAAGGCAAGGTAACCGGCATTAAAAATTACGGTGCTTTTGTGGATATCGGTAACGGTAAATCGGGTATGGTTTTCATTTCGGAAATCGCCAATACCTATGTAAACGATATTAACGATTTTTTGAAAATGGGGGATACCGTTAAGGCGGTCATCATCAGCATTGCAGAGGACGGAAAAATCGGTTTAAGTATTAAGCGTACGTTGGAACCGCCAAAAAATAACGGCAACCGTTCGGGCGGCAATTTCCGTCGGGAACGCAAACCTGCCCCCAAACCGGACGGCTCCTACGTGTGGATGCCCCACAAGGAGGAGGCTACCTCGCTGGATGATATGATCAATCGCTTCAAGGCCTCCAGTGATGAAAAGTTTTCCGATTTGAAACGCCGCAATCCGGAGGTACGTCGCACCAAACGCGGTAACGGTGCAAAATAAAGAAATCTACGGACAGAATTCGCATAGCGTGCTTTGCGGAATTCTGTCCTTTTATTGAAATGGGGATTTTATGAAAAACATCAATCTGATCGCCCCCTGCCTTTTTGGGGTAGAGGGTATTGCCGCCGACGAATTCCGCCGAATGGGATTCGAGTCGGTTTCGGCAGAGGACGGCCGTGTGCGTCTTGTCGGCGACGAAAACCTGCTGGCACGTGCGAATATCTGCTCCCGCTTTGCCGAGCGTATTCTCATCAATATGGGTGAATTTCACGCCGAAACCTTTACCGAGCTTTTTGATAACGTTCGCCGCCTTCCGTGGGAAGATTTTATTGCAAAAACCGACGCATTTCCGGTCACGGGGTCGTCGCTGTCCTCGGCACTGCACAGCATTCCGGATTGTCAGTCTATCATCAAAAAGGCCGTGGTCGAACGCTTAAAAGAAAAATACGGCATTTCGTGGTTCGAGGAAACCGGTCCCGAAAACCGCATCCGCTTTTCCATTCGTAAGGATCACGTTACCGTAATGATCGATACCTCGGGCGAAGGGTTGCATAAGCGCGGTTATCGCCGTCATTCCAATGATGCTCCGCTGAAAGAAACGCTGGGCGCAGCTATGTGCGATACCGCCCGCATTTTCCCCGATACGCAGTTTTTCGATCCGATGTGCGGCAGCGGTACACTACTTATCGAATCGGCACTGATGGCAACAAACACCGCTCCCGGTCTGCAGCGCGCCTTTTCGGCCGAACGTTTTTCGTGGATGTCCCGCAAGGCTTGGCAGGAGGAACGCACCCGCGCGATGGATTTGGTGCGTCACGGTGTTGATTTTTGCGCCACCGGTTGGGATATTGATCCGGCGGCGGTCGAATTGACGCTTGCCAACGCCAAAAAGGCGGGCGTTGCAAAATACGTTCGTGCATCGGTCGGCGACGTGGCTGACTTTTCCGTGCCGGAGGGTCGTTTCACGCTGGTTACCAATCCGCCCTACGGTGAACGCCTGCTGGATATCCGTGCGGCAGAAAAAATCTATCAAACAATGGGCGAACGCTTTGAAAGCGGCAGCGGGCGGAAGTATTTCATCATCAGTCCGCACGATGAATTTGAAAAGCATTTCGGTCGACCTGCGGATAAACGGCGTAAGCTTTATAACGGTATGATCAAGTGTCAGCTGTTTATGTATTTCAAAAATCCAATAGAGGGAAAGTAA
>JAKSQF010000230.1 GCA_024404235.1 Clostridia bacterium
CCGAAAAAAATCAAGTTGAAATCACTGTCGGCAGCACAGCGTACCGCCGACAGCTTCCCAAAATTACTTGCTGTTAAATACTTCGTCAATTCTGCTTTGAATGACGCTGTTGGTTGCTTCAATAACCGCTGCCGGCGTAGACTGACCGACAATAACCGGATAATAAATTTCGTTTACTTCAATGCTACCGAGATTCAACAAACTGTTAAGAGATGCTTTTTCGGGCATCTTTTCGCCCATTTCGTAAACAAACTCTGCGTCTTCGCGTCTTTGATACGTGCTTGCAAAAAGAGCGTCGATCATTTCATCGGTATCGGGTTCATAGTAAGCATCTCCGCGGTTTTTATCCCACGTGGTTTGTGCATACATCCAGAATTTTGCCAGATCTTCTGCCGGGAAATCATTGGTGGTCGGAATACCCCAGATAGAGAATCCGTCACGCATATTATAATTGGCAGTGCTGGACGGGCCGATCGGGAACGTGACCGGTGCATAATCCGTAAAGCCCTGTGCCTTTAAAGTGGCACCCTTTTGGCCGTACATAAACAGCAGATTGCCGTCGGTAAAGGTGTTCAGTGCCAAATCCATCGCCGTTACACCGCCGGTGCGATCGCCCAAGATAGAGTTGTCTTTGATCGCCATATTCTGAATCAGTTCCAACAGTTCCAACGCATTTTTGTTGGTTTCCTTATAGCTGTATGCGTTATAATATTTTCCGTCGCTGCCCTGCGTCCAAAGGTAAGCACCGTTTGTATAGCGCAAGCAGTCCGGCAACATGAATGCCGAAACGCCGTAGGTACCCTTGGACTTATCGGTTGCCTTGGCACAGTAATCGCGAAAAACGTCCCACGTCCACTTGTTTTCCAAAGCCAGCTTCTGCGGATCTTCCAGACCCAATTCCTTGATCATACGGGTGTTGTAATACAAAAGCATATACGGGGTCGGGTTCTGTGCTTTCGGCATTAAACCATAATTCACGCCCTTAAAATTGGCATAGGTATTATTCCAATGACCTTCGGCATCCTCGCCGATGAATTTATCGGTCGGCTCAACCAAGCCCTGCTTAATCCAGCTTAAAATACTGTTGGAATGCAACAGCGCGATGTTGGAATATACCGATCCGGAAAGCGACGATTTAACGAATTCATCGAAATACTGCGATTCCGGCAGAATAACCCATTCGATATCACAGTTGAATTCTTTTTTTGCCTGTTCTAATGCGTAGTAGGCCGCGTCACCGGCTTCACTTTTGCCGAGAGACGGAATGGTGGAATCACTCCAAATGCTGATTATCAGCGGGCGGCCACCGAAATCAACACCGCCGCTTGCGGAACCGGAACTCTTCCCTGCCGAAGAACCCTTACAGGCGGAAATACCCACCGTCAACACAACGACAAGCAACAAAGCAATTCCGCGATTGAACCAATTTTTAAGCTTCATACATAATCCCAACTTTCTTTTTTTCTTTTCACTATACTCACGGCATTTCTACCGTTATCAAACGCTGTAAAGCACCGTTATACGATTCCGGACAGTAGGTTACGGTAATGGTTTTGCCCGGTGCAAACAGGTCGGCCAACTGCTCGGCCGTCTTGTTTCTGGAACGGGTGCTTAATTCACCGTACGTAATCAAGGTCGTTGTAGCTTGGTTTTCCAACTCGTATTTCGTGCCGTCGGTAAACTCGACCACGCCGTTTGTGCCGCCCTTGGCCACCGTCGGCGGTGTAAAGGATTTGATCGTTGCCGTTTTTTCGCCGTAAACGGCTTCGCACTTACATACGAGATTATTGCTGTCAAAAGTTAGTTTTACGTAATCGTCGGCGCGCGGTTGCATCGCTGATCCCATAGAATCGCCCTCGCGATAGCGAATGTACTGACAGTTTGCAGACATCATAAAGGTTTCATACTGTGAATAACCGGAGATGGCCGGATCCTGCACCGTAACACGCATGGTGTTTCCGCTGCAATTACTGTATGCTCGGCCGGAAACCTGTGTATATACTGCTTTTTCGGGCTTTTTCACGTTAGCCGTCACAGTGATTTTTCCGTTTTTCGAATGAACAGTGCCGCCCTTGGCAATCTTCAATTCGAAGTGATTGTTGCCCAATGATTTCAGTGCATAATCCGCGCAATCCTTTAATCCGGCAAACATTACGACTACCTTTTGATCCTTTTCGCTGTCAAACCGGAACGCAATGCCGTCTTTTGAAACTTCGGTCAAGGTCATTTGAACCATATCCGAAGCATTTTCCAATTTCACCGAAATGGGATAGCGAACCAAATTTGCAGAGCCCTTGATCAGGTACTTTGCCGGTAAAACCTGCGAAATTTCGCCTGCAAGCAATTCATGTGCCGTATTGTAGCAACCGGCTTGCATCAAGGATTTTGCAAAGCTCAGGATCTTATCGGAGGCACCGTATTCCTTCAAATATTCATCGTACATCTTTTGCGCTTCGGCACGCTTTGAAACGAGCAGGCTCTGCAAACGGGCCGTCTTCATCGTGGTAGCAAGTCCGTTTAACTGTCCGCTTTGTTTCGTAAACGGACGGTATACCTTAACAGCACGAACCTTATCGCCCATTTCTGCGGAAAAGCGAATTTGGATAAAGTAGCGGTCTTTTCCCTTGGCTTCCTCAGAAGCGTCATACAAGAAGTGTGCCGTGTTATCAAACTGATCCTTATGAATCTGCAAATCGCCGTCGCCGAGTTTTGTAAGGTTGTTTACATCGCTTCCGCCGTATACTTCAAGCGGAGCGTTGCTTTCGGCCAACTGCATCGTCGTAACGTATAAACCGGTATCGAAAGTTTCGCCGTTGTCGG
>JAKSQF010000231.1 GCA_024404235.1 Clostridia bacterium
AAATAACACGTTTTTGGATCAAAATGATAACCGCTGTGCGATCATCACCGGCCCGAATATGGCAGGTAAATCGACCTATATGCGGCAAACGGCACTGATCACGCTGATGGCACAAATCGGCTCGTTCGTGCCTGCCGAAATGGCCGAGGTCGGCATCTGCGATGCCATTTATACCCGTGTCGGCGCTTCGGACGATTTGGCAAGCGGTCAATCGACCTTTATGGTCGAAATGAGCGAGGTGGCAGAAATCTTAAAAACCGCCACCAAAAACAGCCTGCTGATTTTGGACGAAATCGGTCGAGGCACCTCTACGTTCGACGGTATGTCGATCGCCCGTGCCGTGTTGGAATACGTGGCCGATAAGCGCAAACTGGGTGCGAAAGCTCTGTTTGCGACCCACTATCACGAGCTGACCGAAATGGAACATGAGCTTTCGGGTGTTAAAAACTATAATATCGCCGTTAAAAAGCGCGGCGATGATATCATCTTCCTGCGCCGCATCGTTCCGGGCGGAGCGGATGACAGCTACGGTATCGAGGTCGCCAAGCTTTCCGGCATTCCCGATTCGGTCATTCGCCGTGCCAAGGCGGTACTGAAACAAACGCTGGAGGAGGGCGTGGTGACCTATCGCACGGTAGCCGCTCCCGATGCACAGATCCCGCTTGAAATGCAGGGCGCAACCGATATTCTGCACGAATTGCAGATGCTTGACGTCAATACCTTAACCCCCATTGAAGCAATGGGCATTTTGTTTGACCTTGCCAATAAGGCAAAGTCGGTTTAATCTTAAAAGAAAGCAGGTGAAGAAATGCCGAAAATCAACGTACTGGAAAAGAACGTTGCCGAACTGATCGCCGCCGGTGAAGTGGTCGAGCGTCCGGCATCGGTCATTAAAGAATTGGTCGAAAATGCAATCGACGCCGGTTCAACCCGTATCACGGTCGAAATTCAGCGGGGCGGTGTCGCCTATATGCGCATTACCGATAACGGCTGCGGCATTTCCGCCGCCGACGTTCCGTTGGCTTTCCTGCGCCACGCTACCAGTAAAATTAAAAATGCCGAAGATTTAGACGGCATTGCCACCTTGGGCTTCCGTGGGGAAGCCTTGGCCGCTACCTGTGCAGTTGCTCGAGTGGAATTGCTGACCAAAACCGCCGAAGAAGAGGTCGGCACCCATTTTGGGATCGAGGGCGGTCAGCAAACCTTCTGTGAAGAATCCGGCTGTCCGGACGGCACAACCATTATCGTGCGAGAACTGTTTTACAATACCCCGGCACGAATGAAATTCTTGAAAAAGGATGTTTCCGAAGGCAACGCCGTTGCGGCGGTGCTTGACCGTGTGGCCCTTTCTCATCCCGAAATTGCCTTCAAGCTGATTCGGGACGGAAAGCCGACCCTCAATACACCCGGTGACGGTAAACTGGAATCTGCCGTTTACAGCGTGCTGGGTCGTGAATTTGCAAAATCCGTTTTGCCCGTATCGGGGGAAAGCGGCGGCATTTCGGTCGCCGGCGTTACGGTGCGTCCCATTTCCTGCAGACAAGCCCGCAGTCATCAGTTCGTTTTCTTAAACGGACGTTTCGTGCATTCCGGCACGGTGACGGCGGCGGTCGAACAGGCCTATAAAAACAGCGCAATGATCGGTAAATTTCCGGCGTTTGTGCTGAACGTTTCGGTGCCCTACGGGGCGGTGGATGTTAACGTGCATCCCGCCAAAACCGAAGTCCGTTTTTCGGACGAACGCCGCATTTTCGATGCGGTTTACTATGCGATCAAAAATGCGCTGGCAGGTGGGGATACCCGCCCTGTTTTGGAGGTTGCCTCCAAACATAAGCCGGCCGCATTTTCCAATATTTCGGTGCAGGAATATCGGCAGGAGGTCTTAAAAACCACACCGTCGGTACCTGCCGCACAACCGGTACAATCCGTCACACGTCCGGTTACACCGCCGCCTGTAACGGCGGCACCTCCGCAGCGCTTGCAGGACGACGGCATTCCGTATTTTATGCGCAAAGATATTATGATCGAACGGGATCTGCTGACCGAAAAACCGAGCGCAACACCGCCGGCAGAAGAAACAAAACCGGTCGAAGAAAAAACACCGATTGAACCGCCTGCCCCCGTGCCGCCAACCCCGACCGAGCCGGAAATTCCGCTTGTAGAAGAAGAACCGGTGCGCGTGGCGCGCGAGGCCTTCAAGGCTTATATCATCGCCGAAAAGGGCGACAGTATCTATCTCATTGATAAACACGCCGCCCACGAGCGGATCTTGTTTGAAGAAATGAAGAAAAACCGCACGGTGGAGGTACAAAACCTGCTGACCCCCGTTCGGGTGCGTCTTGGTCGAGAAGAATACGACGCCGTGCTTTCATCAATCGAACTGTTGCAGGATGCCGGCTTTGAAACCGAAGATTTCGGCAACGGCACCGTGCTTGTGCGTGCCATTCCGGCACCCCTTGCCGGTACCGACGTAGTTGCCGTTTTGCAGGAGGTCGCTGACAGTCTGCTGGTGCGCGGCAGTGTTCAGGTCGAACGGTTGGATCGCATCTATCACACCGTTGCCTGTAAAGCGGCAACCAAGGCCGGCTACCATTCGGCAGACGGCGAATTGCTGACACTTGCCAAACGCATCCTTGCCGATCGGGATATTATGTACTGTCCGCACGGCCGCCCGGTCGCCTTTGAAATTCGGAAGAGTGACCTCGAAAAATATTTCGGAAGGATCCAATAATTATATGATCCGGTTTTTATGTATTGCGGGGCCTACCGCTTCGGGCAAAACATCCCTTA
>JAKSQF010000232.1 GCA_024404235.1 Clostridia bacterium
GGGGCAAAAACATGGAGCAGGAAATCCTGCGCATGCAAGGCATTACCAAACGCTTTGGCAGTACCATTGCTTTGCAAAACGTTGACTTAACGGTTTATGCCGGTGAGATTCGGGGATTGATCGGAGAAAACGGTTCGGGTAAATCCACCATTTCCTCCATTGCAGCGGGAATGCAGAAGGCGAATGAGGGAAAAATGTTTTTCTGCGGTGAGCCGTGGGAACCCAAGAGTATGTTAGATGCCTTGGAAAAGGGCATTGGTATGATCGTTCAGGAAAGCGGTACCGTTCCCGGCATCACGGTTGCAGAGAATATGTTTTTGGGTGAAACGGGTGCATTTCGCGGAATTCTCGGTACGATCAACCGTGCTGAAATGAATCGCCGCGCCGATGCCGCATTGGATGCCATCGGAGTAAAACAAATTCGCGGTTCCATGATGCTGGACAGCCTTGATTTTCAGGCCAGAAAGTTAGTTGAAATTGCGAAGGTCGTTATGAAGTCCCCGAAAGTTCTTGTTGTAGATGAAACTACCACAGCACTTTCCTTTGAAGGACGGCAGATTTTATACGATGTAATGAACAAATACCGCGACAGCGGAAAAGCCGTCGTTTTCATTTCGCACGATTTAGAGGAAATCATGGAGGTTTGCAGCACGCTGACCGTTTTGCGTGACGGCAGTTTGATACGCACCTTCAAAAAAGAAGAATTTGATGCCGATGCCATTCGTATGAGCATGATCGGGCGGGAATTGCAGGGCGACTACTATCGCAGCGATTTTGTTCCCTCTGCCAATGAAGAAATAGCGTTACAAGCCGAGCATATTACCACCGATGACATCACCGATATTGATTTGACCCTGCACAAGGGCGAAATCGTCGGCATTGGCGGATTATCTCAATGTGGGATGCACACCCTCGGGAAAGTATTGTTCGGCGCCATCAAGCCGCAATCGGGTAAAGTGAGCACCGGCGACGGCACCCTGATTACCGACGAAGCAACCGCCATGGACTGCAATATCGGTTATGTTGCCAAGGATCGGGACGTGGAATCGCTTTCGTTAAGCGCCAGCGTTAAAGATAACATTGCCATTGCCGGTACAGAACGTTTTGCCATTGGAAAATTCCTTTTGACCGAGAGAAAAGAGCGCGCTTATGTCGATGCGCAAATTAAATCCCTGTCGGTCAAGTGTTCCGACCGCGGTCAGTCGGTCGCCCAGCTTTCGGGCGGAAACAAGCAAAAGGTCGTATTTGCCAAATGGATCGGCCGAGGCAGTGATATTTTGATTTTGGATTGCCCCACCCGCGGCGTGGATATCGGTGTTAAGCGCGATATGTACCAATTGATGGCTGAATTCAAAAAGCAGGGGAAAGCTATTCTGATCATTTCCGAAGAGCTGCCGGAACTGATCGGTATGAGCGACCGTCTGCTGATCATGAAAAACGGCCGCATTGAAAAGGAATTTTTGCGTTCCGAAACACTATCCGATGCAGATGTTATCGGATACATGATTTAAGGAGGTGCTTTGCATGGAAAACGAAAGAAAAGCATTGCTTGCCAAGTACAAACGGCGGCAGAGAATTCTGATGTTACTGCCGATCGCCTCGCTGCTGATTCTGTTCGGTGTATTTTGCAGTGTCATAATCAGCAAAGAATACCGCTTGGATATGTATTTGAAAATCATCTTCAACGAAGGTGTCGTTTTGGCCGTTGTTGCAACCGGTGCCACCTTTATTTATACGCTCGGTTCCTTTGATATCAGTTTGGGTGCTTCCACGCTGTTCAGTGCAACGATGGGCGTTATGGCCTATAATGCCACAAAAAGCCTGCCGTTGATGCTACTGGTGATCATGGGCGTTGCCATAGGGTGTTCGCTTGCGAGCTCCGTGTTGGCTTCCATTTTCGGCCTGCCGGTATTCGTAACCACAGTTGCCATGATGTCGGTGCTTTCGGCAATTTCGGCAAAGATCATCACCTCAAACGGCGGGGCATTGGGCGGCATCAGTATTCCAAGCTCGGTGGTACAACCGTTCGATGCTGTGGAAATCAAATTTTTGATTTTAGCCGTGTTTGTTGCAGTATGTATATTCGTGTTTAACTTCACCAAAATCGGTCGAAGAGAAAAATTCCTCGGCGGCAACCCCATTTGCGCAAAGCTGACGGGTATCGGTATTAACAAATACGCCATCATCGCCTTTGTTATGGCCGGCATCGGTGTCGGAATCGGCGCGTTTTTAACGTTGGTTTATACGCCTTCGGTTACGGCAAGCACCGCAAGCAGCATTGGTATGAATGTTATCGTAGCCATTGTATTCGGCGGTATGCCTATTTCCGGCGGCCCGCGTTCCAAAATTTACGCAGCCGTTACCGGCGGTTTTTCTTACATCATTTTGAACAATATTTTGAAATTATTGATTGACAGCAACGCCGGTTACGGTATTTCGCAGATCGTCAGTGCGCTGTTTTTCTTGGCAGTCGTCTACCTGACGGGTATGAACTATCGCACAAAGCTTTTACCCCGTTAAACAAAATTTAACGCCAAAAGCGTTGAATCATAAAACAAGGAGGAAAACAAAATGAAAAAAATCACAAAAATCCTTTCCCTACTGCTGGTATCTGTTTTGATTATCAGCACCTTTGCTGCCTGCGGTTCCGGTAAAGGAAACAAGACCGTTAAAATCGGCGTGCTGGTTGCCGATGTCAGCGGTGAAGAAGCATTGGGCTTTGCAGATTATTACAAGAACTACATTGCAAAAAATTACGATGTAGAG
>JAKSQF010000233.1 GCA_024404235.1 Clostridia bacterium
TGCTACGACCAAAATGGCAAAGGTGGCCGTAACCGATAACTGAAAGGCGACGTTCAGTACGGTAAAAGGGGAAACGACCGTCACGCCGCAAACGGTAGCGGCAAGTGCCGTAACGGGGTCGTAATCCCGCTTGAAAAGGGGCGCCGCGGCGGCAATCAGATAGGTGATTCCCGCACGGATGATCGACATCGTAAATCCGCAGACCGCCATAAAGAACAGCACGCCGAAAAGGGCAACGACGGCCTGCACGGTGCGGTTTGTAGTGAATTTTTGTAAAAGGTGAAACAGTCCGCCGAAGACAATCCCCAAATGCAGACCCGATACCACCATCACGTGGCTGACGCCCGCATCCCGCACGGCGTTATAAAAATCGTCCGAAAAGTCACTGCGATCACCGACCGTCAAGGCGCACAGCGTGGCGGCTTGTGAAGGGGTAAAACGGCGGGTAAGCGTCTGCCGTACGTAATGCCGCACCTTGCCGGCCAGCACCAAAGGACGGCTTTCACCCGTCTTTTGAGCGGCAGAATGCAGCACGCCGTTCAAAAACGTGCCGTTGCCGTAGTTACTCATTCTGTATTTGCTTTGCTCCACGCTGTAAAAGGTAATTTCCGCACGGTAGCGACCGCCGACCTTGAAATCACCCTGCCTGTACCAAACGGTTGCTTTAAATCCTTCAAAAAGGCGGCTTTCGGCAACACGTACGGTCATACGCTTGCCGACGCCGCTATGGTACGGCTCTTCGGCCACGGTAAAGGTGACAGTTGCCGTCTGTCGGTCAAGCGGCTGCAAACGGCGGATGTGCCCGACCGTTACAAGGCAGGAAACGGCAATCAGCAAAACCATAAAAAGCGGTATAATGATGCGACGAAACCGCCGAAAAAAGAGTGAGAGCAGTAATACCGCCGTGAAAATAACCGTTAAAGCAGGCAATGTTTCGGGGCGATAAAACCCAATTAAAACGGTCAGAAATCCCGTAACGGCCACTCCGACCAAGGGTCGGCAGGTGCCTATGAAAGACGAGAAGTGCGCGCCGAAAATCGGGTAGTTTTCACGCTCTATTGATGTGCTTTTTACGGTAAATCCTTTGCGCTGTGCCAAGATATCACCCACTCTGTTTTCAAATGAAATATAGTATAGTATAACATATTTCGTTGAAAGCCTCAATAAAATTTCGAAAAAGAATGTCAAAAAAAGTAATAATTTTTTTGAAAAAACTATTGTGCTATTTAAATAAATATAGTATAATAAGATGAATGTAAAGTGAGGGAGTGTTGGCTTTTTTGAACGAAATCATTTATTTGGATAACAGCGCCACAACACGTCCCTGCGCCCGTTCGGTGGAAGCCGTTACCCGTTCTTTGACTGAAAATTGGGGCAATCCGTCTTCGCTCCACCGCCTTGGAATGGAGGCTGAACTGGACGTTACCGCCGTGCGCGAGGCGATTGCAAAACGTCTGCATTGCACACCGGCGGAAATCTATTTTACCGCCTGCGGTACCGAATCCAATAATACCGCCCTGCTTGGTGCGGCGCATAAAAACCGAAAGCGCGGCAAACGCATCGTTTCCACCGCCGTTGAACATCCGTCGGTGCTGGAAACGCTCAAACGCTTGGAAGCGGAGGGGTTTGAGGTCGTTTTGCTTCCGCCCGAAAAAAACGGCGTTGTTTCGGTCGATGCCCTCAATGCCGCCATCACGCCCGATACGATTTTGGTCAGTATGATGCTGGTCAATAACGAAAACGGCGCCATTCAACCGGTTGCGGACGCCCGCAAACGAATCAAGCAGGTCGGTGCGCCGGCTTTACTGCATTGCGATGCGGTGCAGGCCTTTGGCAAACTGCCGTTTACCGCCGAAAAACTTGGGGCGGATCTGATTTCCGCCAGCGGACATAAAATTCACGGGCCGAAAGGAATCGGCTTTTTATACGTCAAAAAGGGTGTCGTCTTGCCGCCGCTGTTGACAGGGGGCGGGCAGGAACGGAATATGCGTTCCGGCACCGAATCGACTCCGTTGATTATGGGACTGGGCGGTGCGTTGGCTGATCTGCCCGATCTTGCAACCCAGCTGACGAAAATGACCGAACTGCGGGATTACGCCGTTCGCCGTTTGCAGGGTACCGGCGTGGTGGAAATCAATTCCGCGCCCGAAAGTCTGCCCTATATTTTGAATATTTCGGTGCCGGGCTACCGTTCCGAAACGCTGTTGCACTTTTTGGAAAGCCGCAACATTTTCGTTTCCTCGGGCAGTGCGTGTGCCAAAGGGGAAGGCAGTTACGTGCTGAAGGCGTGCGGATTTGACCGCCGTCGGATAGACAGCGCTTTACGTATCAGCTTCTGTCGGGATAATACGGCAGAGGAAATTGACCGTCTGGCCGAAGCATTGGTTGCGGCCACCCAAAAGTTAAGGAAGGCATAACATAATATGAAAGAAATTATTTTGATTAAAGACGGCGAACTGGCCCTGAAAGGACTCAACCGCCGTAATTTCGAGTCGGTCATGACCGGCAATATTTCTCGGCGGCTGAAATCCCTCGGCAAGGTTAATATCCGCCGTGCGCAAAGTACGCTTTATATCGAGCCGGAATCCGACTCGTTCGATTTTGAAGAAGCGCTGGAGCGGATGAAACTGATTTTCGGTATTGCCGCATTCAGCCGTGCCTGCGTTTGCGAAAAAACGTTGGACGATATCCTGC
>JAKSQF010000234.1 GCA_024404235.1 Clostridia bacterium
GCATTGCTGATGATGCACCTTTCCCGTTTCTCTGAGGAGGTTATCCTTTGGTCCAGCTGGGAATTCCACTTTGTTGAATTGTCGGATGCCTTTACGACCGGCTCGTCCATTATGCCGCAGAAGAAAAACCCCGATATGGCGGAACTTGTGCGTGGTAAAACCGGCCGTGTTTACGGCGATTTGATGGGCCTGCTGACAACCCTCAAGGGCATTCCGCTTGCATATAATAAGGATATGCAGGAGGATAAGGAGGGCGTTTTCGACGCCTGCGACACCGTCAAAATGTGTTTGGATGTTTTCACGGGGATGATTTCCACCATGAACATTCGCACCGATAATATGAAGCAGGCGGCACAAAAAGGCTTTATCAATGCGACCGACTTGGCTGATTATTTGGTCAAGAAGGGTCTGCCGTTCCGCTCGGCTTATAAGATTTCGGGTAAAATCGTTGCCGATTGTATTCATTCGGGTCAAATTCTTGAAACCCTGCCGATCGAACAGTATAAAACCTATCACGATTGCTTTGACGCCGACGTTTACGATGCGGTCGATCTTGAAAACTGCGTAAACCGTCGCACCAGCTTCGGTGGTACGGCTGTCAGCTCGGTCGAAACACAGATCAAAGCGGTAAAAGAACAAATCGCCGCAAAGTTTTAAATGTTTTCTTACCGTGTGCCCATTTCGGACACACGGTATTTTTATCTTTTTTGAATTAAATGCAAAATGGCACAATTAGTGCTTGACAACCTGCCCTTTAATCAATATAATAGATATGTTCACTTAAATACGGAGCGATATCGAAGTGGTCATAACGGCCCTGACTCGAAATCAGGTAATCCCTTCACGGGGACCGAGGGTTCGAATCCCTCTCGCTCCGCCAGTCGAGAGGCTCGACACCCAATTCAGGTTGAGCCTCTCTTTTATTTTAGTTTCTACCCCGAAAATACAGTTGTGCTATTTCGCAGTTAAATCAACAAGGCTTGACCCAATTCGGGTTGAGCCTTGTTTTATAGCTGATATTTACTGCGGTAATAAAGAAATACTGTTGCAAAACGGCCGAAAAAGTATTACAATATAAAAAGTTCCGTTTTTGCTTTGGCAGGGGAACGTTAACACTGCAAAAGGAGTATCATTATGATCGTAAAACAGTATATAAAGGATTTTGAAAAATTAGGCTTCGGTATGTTTGTGCATTTCGGTTTGTACAGCATTCTCGGTCAGGGCGAATGGACCAAGAAGAATAACGGCATTCCGGATGAGGAGTACGAACCATTGATCGGGCAGTTTAATCCGTCGGCAGATTGGGCGGAAAAGCTGGTAAAAACCGCAAAAAATGCCGGTTGCCGGTACATTACGCTGACCACCCGTCATCACGACGGCTTTTCGCTTTACGATACCTGCGGCTTGAATGATTACGATGCACCGCACGCACTTTGCGGCCGTGATATCGTGCGGGAGTTTGTTGACGCCTGTCACGCACACGGTATTGTTCCGTTTTTCTATCACACCTTGATTGATTGGCACGAAAAAACCTACGAAACCGATTTTAAAACCTATTTGAAGTACCTGCGTGACAGCGTGGAGATCCTTTGCTCCAAATACGGTAAAATCGGCGGTTTGTGGTTTGACGGTATGTGGGAACAACCCAACGCCGATTGGGAAGAGGATGCGCTGTACGGCCTGATTCGTTCCTATCAGCCCGATGCTATGATCATCAATAACACGGGTATGGTCGCCCGCGGACAGCTTGGTCATATTGAGCTGGACAGCGTCACCTTTGAACGCGGCAAACCCCTGCCCATCAATATGGAGGATGCACCCAAATACATCACCAGCGAAATGTGTGAAATTTTCGGCGACCATTGGGGCTACGCCAAGGACGATTTCAACTATAAATCGCCCGCCCTTATGCTGGAAGAACTGTGCGATTGCAAAAAATACGGTTCAAACTTCCTGCTCAACGTCGGCCCTATGGCGGACGGTTCTCTGCGCCCGATTGATACGGCCTATCTTGAACTGATCGGAAATTGGATGAACTATAACGGCGAAGCAATTTACGATCCCCGTCCGACCGATATTCAAATCGAAAACAAAGAAAAAGATTTTATCTTGAAGAACGGCAACACCTATTATCTCTTCTGCTACGATCTGCCCATGGTGGCTGATTCCAACGTAGCCATGTTTGAAGAGGGCGTTTACGAAGATAACTTTGCATTTGCCGAAAAAATCGCATCCGTCAATTGGTTGGATAACGGCGCCGCGGTCGAATACGAACAGCAAAACGGCAAGGTTTTGGTCAAGACCGAACCTTACGTCTACGGCCGTAATTTAGTCGTACGTGTTGCAAAAATCGTCTGCGCATAAATTCACTGCACACACGGGGGAGTGCCACCGTTTTAGAGCGGTGCGGATTCCCGTCCGCGTAAAGCCGTGAAAGAATCAACCAAAACTTTCATAATAACCCAAATCGCCGCCATACGACAGTATGACGGCGTTTTTCAATGGCTTTTTCTTGCTTTTTTGTGAAATTTATGGTATTTTTAATATAAATATATTTGTATCATTTTCCGAAACGGCATTTCTTATATTTTGGGGGAGGAAGACTTATGAAAAAAATACT
>JAKSQF010000235.1 GCA_024404235.1 Clostridia bacterium
TTTTTGCTTTGATCCAACGAAGCATCATAACCGTAGACACAATTTGTGATCATACGACGACGCTGCGAATCCTGATGATTGATGTTTATCAGCGCACCGGAGCCGTCCGGAATGAAAAGATATCCGCCGTCGCCGCTCTTTTCACAGTCCGCGGCAAAATAAGGCAGGAAGGTAATGGCGGACATACGGAAATCTTCATTATACGAAATGGAATCCTGCGGAACCGTTACGCATACCCCGTCATCGGTCAGACGATACACCAAACTCAACTTAAAGTTCGGATAACTTTTCTGACTATCCGCAAAACCGTACTTTTTGCTATCCGCGTTATACTTTTCCATCGTATAACCGGCTTTTTTCAGTGCCTCATCCAAATTAACTTTTTCTTTATCATTCAATTCGGAAAGAATGTACAACGGCGCCTTTTTAATCATCGGATATTGCTGCTTCAGATTATTTTTGCGTTCGGTGTCGGTCACTTCATCGAGATCAACATACATGTAAAACGACTCGAATCGTCCGGCGTCTCTTCCCGTCATTTGTGACAGCAAATTTTCAAAGTCCGCTTCCGAGAATACCTCCGGATTCATCAATTTACCCATTTCTTTACCGATCGACAAATCGAAACGAATGCCGTCGGCATAGCGTGAGATGCTGTACTGACCGAGTTCGGCACAACCGGAAGAGGAATAAATCGAATATATTGCGTTGGAATCATCGACATAATCGACAATGACCTGCGATGCAAGTTTCTTTGCTACATCGCCGGAATAATAAGGATCGGTCGATGCATCATAAGGATTGCTTAAAAATATTTTACCCGTTTTATTTTCAACCAGCGCAGTTGCAAGACTTTTTTCGTTGTAATACAGCGAAAAATTGTTGTTTTTGCAACCGAGCGTCATATCCGCCAGCATTTCGGTATCGCTTGCATAGGAAAATTCAAATTCTCCCTGCGTACCTTCGATAGTTTCAAGCGGATCACCCGAAAGACCTTGGGCCGATTTGGGTTTCGGTTGATTCAAGGAGGCAGATTTATCACAGCCGCGAAGCACAAGGCACAACAGAATGCCGAGCACAATGCACACCGCACAAGCTGCAATGATTATTTTTTTGCGTTTCATTCCGATGTCCCCTTCTTTACGAGCGATACGATATTTCGTTGATGACATTCACAATCAATGCCTGAACACGACCTATCAAATTAAAGAAAATCAAAAGAATAAACAAAATAAAAGCGATGCCGATAATCGTCAGGATCGTTACGATGATATTCTTGCCAAAAGAATAATCATGTACGGTCATCATTCCCAACAATACCAACCCAATCGACCAATAAAGTGCCAGACCCGTTACAAGTGACAAAATAGCCAACTCGTCGGAAACAAGTACGTAACTGATCAAGGTGCATGGAATCATAAGCATTACGTAAGGAACGGTGGAATAACCGACCGCAATATAAACATCCTTAAACGATCCCTTACCATCCATCAAAGAGGTAAAGCACATATTGGATATGCACCATAACAACAACGGGAATACGGTATTGGACAAAGCGCCGATAAGCGACGGATTATCTCCACGCTGCAGATAACAAGCACCCAGTGTGCTGACTACCGAGCTGATACCCGTAAGCACCCAAAAAACGGTTGCCGCACGAACCGAGCCGCGCTTTTCATGCTTCAAAGCATAATACCCACCGAACGGATGAACGATGGTATAAAAACCGAAGAGCAATTCGTCGCCGAATTTTCCTCTTGCCGGTTCTTCCAAACGTTTACTATTGAACCGACTGATAGCCATAAACAACTTTATCAATAACAGGACAATGGCGATTACTGCGAAAAAGATATAAATACCATATTTAGCTAAGAATTCTTCTCTGTAAAGATTATATGCCTTTGCATAATAGTCTTTATTTCCGATCAGTCGGAAATACTCCATTGCTTCCTTATAATTTCCCTTTTCCAAATTAACCTTGCCGATACCGAGATAGGCAATATCAAAGTTGTTATTTTTGGAAATGATGCTGTTCCACATCTTCTTGGTTTCATCATACTGGCGGGCTTCCTGTAAACCGATAACCTTATCCAAAAGTTTTCCGTATTCGGTCTTTTTCGATACGGTAATCGTCAAGTCGGCAGAATCCAAACAAAACATTTCGTCGCCTTTAAAAGCAACGCTGGCCAATGTTGTATACAAGCCGATCGAATCGCCTGCTCCGCCGAAAGCGTACAGTAAGTCGCCGGAAGAATCATAAAAGAAGAGTTTATTGTGAGCATTATCCAGTAACACATACATATTATTATCCAACAGCGCCACTTCGGCAATATTCGATTGACTGCCGCCGGAGCCACCGTATGCATTGAACTGAATTTCACCGACCGGCGGAAAAAAGCCCTTTCTCTTCAAAACATCTTTACCGGACGGATTCAATTTTTTTATCGGCGCATAAGTACTTTCGGTACTGCGTGACTTTATCGCCGAATAAAGACTGTACGTATCAATATCACCGCAGGTAACGTACACAAAGCCCTTGGCGTCAATGGTCAGGTTGGAAAATTCAACCGGAACATAGCTTTCCGAACGGGCAAGCTGTTCCTCCG
>JAKSQF010000236.1 GCA_024404235.1 Clostridia bacterium
TTTATCTTGACGTTGTTTCGGTTGGTGCCACCATCAACATTATGTTGGCGGCCGCCAAGGTGCGCGGACTTACGGTTATTGAAAATGCCGCACGCGAGCCGCACATCGTCGATCTGGCCAACTTCTTAAACTCTATGGGTGCCAACATTATGGGCGCCGGTACCAATATCATTAAAATCCGCGGGGTCGAGCATCTGCACGGCACCGATTACAGCATTATTCCCGATCAGATCGAAGCCGGTACCTATATGGTGGCCGCCGCCGCAACCGGTGGGGACGTGCTGATTGAAAACGTCACGCCCAAGCATTTGGAATCCATCATTGCAAAGCTGGTGGAGGCCGGTGCCGAAGTCGAAGAATTCGACGAGGCCGTTCATATTCGTATGAAACAACGCCCGAAAAAGTGCAAGGTCAAAACCATGCCGCATCCCGGTTTCCCGACCGATATGCAGCCGCAAATTGCGGTCATGCTGGCTATTGCCGAAGGGACAAGCATTGTCGCCGAAGGCGTTTGGGATAACCGCTTCCGTTATGTTGATCAGCTGACTATGATGGGCGCAAAAATCGAGGTTGACGGCAAAATGGCCGTTATCACCGGCGTCGAGGAATTGACCGCCGCCCCTGTTAAGGCCGTTGACCTGCGTCCCGGGGCCGCAATGATCATTGCGGGACTTATGGCAAAAGGCACGACCGAGGTTGACGAAATCGGTCATATTGACCGTGGATACGAGCGCCTGACCGAAAAGCTGATCGCTTTGGGTGCAGATATTCGCCGTGTAAAGTGTGATTCGCCGAAAACGGTGTTAAAACAAGCTTAATTATTCATCAAAACCGATGATTCGTCATCGGTTTTCTTGTATTCGTTTATTGGTAAAGGAAGTGAAGCTATGGCACGCATTTGTCCGCTTTTCAGCAGTTCAAGTGGCAACAGCACCTATATTGATACCCCGAACGGTGGCTTTTTGGTCGATGCCGGCGCTTCGTTTAAGAATATTGTGCAGGCCGTAACTGCCGCCGGTTGTGATTTTTCCGATTTGCGTGCCGTTGCCGTTACGCACGAACACAGCGACCATATTGCCGGCTTGAAAACGGTGCTGAAAAAGACCGGTGTTCCGCTGATCGCCTCCCCGCAGACCCTTGAAACGTTGGCGGCGGCTGATAAGATCCCCGCTGAAACGGTGACGATCCCTGCCGAAGCGGAAACGCTTGACCTTGTGGGTGTGGGAATTACCCATATCCCGACCAGTCACGATTGTGTCGGCTCGGGCGGGTATTCTTTCACTTTGCCGGACGGTCGACGCATTGCCGTTTGCACCGATCTCGGCGTGGTGACCGATGCGGTGCGCACCGCCCTGACGGGTTGCAGTGCCGTGCTGATCGAGTCAAATCACGATGTATCAATGCTGCAGCGCGGGCCTTATCCGCCAAGTCTTAAAATGCGCATTTTGTCCGAAATGGGGCACCTTTCCAACGTGGCGTGTGCCACCGAATTGCCGGCTTTACTGAAAAGCGGAACGACCCGTTTTATTCTCGGGCATTTAAGTCAAAAGAACAATCTGCCGATGTTGGCGCTTTCAACTGCCAAGGCTTCATTGGCTGATGCCGGTGCCGAATTCGGCAAGGATTATCTGCTGAACGTGGCGCGTCCCAATGGAAACGAGGTAGTGCTGTTATGATGAAAATTACCCTGATCGCACCGGGAAAACTGAAAGAATCCTACCTGCGCGAGGCGGCAAAGGAGTACGAAAAACGCCTTTCCCGTTATTGTGATTTAGCCGTAATCGAACCCGAGCCGCAGTTTTTGCCGGAAAATCCTGCCGATGCGCAAATCTCGGCGGCGCTTGACCGTGAAGCCGAAGTTATCTTGAAAAAAATTCCGCAGGGGGCGTATGTCATTGCCTTTTGTGTGGAGGGCAAACGGCTTACCAGCGAGCAGTTTTCCGAACGATTGCAGGATCTTTCGGATCTCGGCCGTCCGCTTGTACTGTTGATCGGCAGTTCTTACGGTCTTTCACCGATTTTGAAACAGCGTGCCGATCTGCGCCTTTCGGTATCGGATATGACCTTTCCGCACCGCCTGTTCCGTGTAATGGCATTGGAACAGCTGTACCGTGCATTTCGCATTGCCGAGGGCAGCGCTTATCATAAGTAATTTTGTTTTTCTTACTTAAAACACTTGACAAACGGCCGCAGGAAAGGTATTATAGTTGTATGCCGCTGTGGCGGAATAGGCAGACGCAAGGGACTTAAAATCCCTCGCTGGCAACAGCGTACCGGTTCAAGTCCGGTCAGCGGCACCATCAAAGAAACCTCTTTTGTCTACCAAGACAAGAGAGGTTTTTTCATACATTTAGGGGCAAAATAGCTCTCAATATAGGAAAATACCGCTGAAACAGGGGCTGGAACGGTTGATCAGACCGCGTCAGCCCCTGTTTTTTGCTTTTCGGCGGTCAAACAGGCGTAATACTTTTCGCGTTTCTTTATGCAATTCCTTCGGAATTGATGCTATACAAGGCTCCGCCTTGATTTATTTCGATAGGGTGATATAATAAACTTACCGATAAATAAGAATTCGACG
>JAKSQF010000237.1 GCA_024404235.1 Clostridia bacterium
ATTCTTCGAGGTGCTTATGGATACCCAAAAATTAGAGGAATTGCTATTGACCGTGCAAAAGCCGGGGCGTTACGCCGGCGGCGAGGTCAACAGCGTAGTCAAAAACAAGGACGAGGTCGACGTGCGCTTTGCGTTCTGCTTCCCCGATACCTACGAAATCGGGATGTCGCATTTGGGGATAAAGATCCTTTATGCCCAGTTTAACGAACGACCCGATATTTGGTGCGAGCGAGTCTTTGCCCCGTGGACTGATTTTGAACAGGTGATGCGGTCGAACAACATCCCGCTGTTTGCCTTGGAAAGCCGTGATCCCATTAAGGATTTTGATTTTATCGGCTTTACCCTGCAATACGAGTTGTGCTACACCAACGTATTAAATATGTTGGAATTGGCCGGTGTGCCGCTGCGCTCGAAAGACCGCACCGATTTTACGCCGATTGTGGTAGCGGGCGGGCCGTGTGTCTGCAATGCCGAGCCGATTGCCGATTTTATTGATATTTTCTTTATCGGCGAGGGTGAAGAGGTCGACCTTGAGGTAATGGATCTTTACAAAAAATACAAAGCGAACGGCGGAAGCAAGCAGGACTTTTTGAGGGAAGCCGCTGGGATTGAGGGCGTTTACGTGCCGGCGCTGTACGATATTTCCTACAACGAGGACGGCACCGTTGCCGCCATTACCCCGAAGGACGGTGCACCCGTCAAGGTGCGCAAGCGCATTATGAAAAATCTCGACGAAACCTATTATCCCGATAAGTTCGTCGTGCCGTATATCGAGGTCGTACACGACCGTGCCGTGCAGGAAATTTTCCGCGGATGTATTCGCGGATGCCGTTTCTGCCAAGCAGGGTTTATCTACCGCCCCGTTCGTGAAAAGAGTGTGGACACCATCTGCCGCCAAGCAAAGGCGCTTTGCGAAAGCACCGGCTATGATGAAATGTCGCTTTCCTCTTTAAGCACCAGCGACTATACCAATCTGCGCCCGTTATTGGAGCAGTTGGTGGAGTACACCGACAAGGAAAAAATCAGCCTTTCTTTACCGAGTTTGCGCATTGATAATTTCTCGGACGAGCTGCTCGAACAAGTCAGCGGTGTGCGCAAAAGCGGCCTGACCTTTGCGCCGGAGGCCGGCACCCAGCGTTTGCGTGATGTTATTAACAAAAACATTACCGAAGAAGAAATTTTGCGCACCTGCCGCACCGCTTTTGCCGGCGGTTACACGCAGGTAAAGCTGTACTTTATGTTAGGTCTGCCCACCGAAACCGACGAGGATTTGCAGGGCATTGCCGAGTTGGGGCAGAAAATCGTCAACCTTTATTATCAATCCGAAAACAAGCCGAAGGGCAAGGCGGTCAGCGTGACCATCAGCGTTTCCAACTTTGTGCCGAAGCCCTTTACCCCGTTCGAGTTTGAGCCGCAGATCACCCGTGAAGAGATGATGCGCCGCCAGTACTTCCTGCGGGATTGTCTGACCACGCGAAAAATCACCCTGAACTGGCACGAAAGCAAAACCAGTGTATTAGAGGGCGTTTTCGCCCGTGGCGACCGCCGTTTGGGTGACGTAATTGAAGCCGCCCACAAGATGGGTTGCCATTTTGATGCGTGGGACGAAACCTTTGACAACGAAAAATGGAACCGTGCCTTTGAGGAATGCGGACTTTCTCAAGAGTTTTACGCCTGCCGCACCCGTTCCACCGACGAGCTGATGCCGTGGGATCACATGGATTTCTGCATTGATAAAGCATTCCTGATTCGGCAGAACGAATTGGCACACAAAGCCATTACCACGCCGCACTGCCGCGAAAAGTGTGCCGGTTGCGGTGCAAACAAGTACGGGGAGGGTGTCTGTTTTGAAAAACGTTAGAATTTTTTACACCAAAACCGACCGAATGCGCTTTGTTTCCCATTTGGATATGACCCGTTTTATGACCCGAATGTTGCGCAAGGCACATCTGCCGCTGTGGTACACAGAAGGTTTCCACCCGCACGCCTACATCAACTTTGCCCTGCCGTTGCCGCTGGGTTTTGAAAGCAGTTACGAGGTGTTGGACATCCGTCTGCCCGACGATTACGCCATCGACACGGTATGCGACCGGCTGAATGCGGTTTTTCCGCCCTACGTTCGGGCGCTTCGTGCAGACGAGGCCGTTTTGAAAACCGGCAAGGTGGCTTTTGCCAAGTTTGAAATCACCTTTCGGGACGGCGGTGCGTTAGCAGAACCGTTGAACGAATTTGTCGGTCGGCCGCAGATTATTGTGACCAAACGCACCAAGCGGGACGAAAAGCAGATCAATCTTGCCGAAAAATTGATTGCCGCCACGCTTTCAAAAAATGAGGACGGCAACACCCTGCTTTCGCTGACGTTACCGGCAGGTTCGGTCGATAACATCAACCCCGAACTGTTACTGAACGCATTTTTCGAGCAGGCCGACGCCTATTACCCCTACCGTGTACTGCGCACGGCCATTTTAGACGAAGAGAAAAAGTTGTTTGTATAATAAACGTTTATACGTAAAAACGCCCGTCGAGGTTACCTCGACGGGCGTTGTGTTTTATGACTTATTCGTCACCCGGATATTT
>JAKSQF010000238.1 GCA_024404235.1 Clostridia bacterium
ATTGCCGCATTCAGCCGTGCCTGCGTTTGCGAAAAAACGTTGGACGATATCCTGCAAAAAGCCCCCGACTATTTGGTCGACGAGCTGAAGGACGTCAAAACCTTTAAGGTGGAATCCAAGCGTGCCGATAAAAGCTTTCCGCTGACTTCGTTGGAACTTTCCGCCGAGGTAGGTGCCGCATTGCTTGACCGTTTTCCGCATTTGAAGGTCGACGTGCATAACCCCGATAAGGTCATTATGGTCGAGGTACGTGATTTCGCCGCCTACATCCACGGGGCACAAATCCCCGGTGCCGGCGGTTTGCCGGTCGGTACGGCAGGTCACGCCGCCGTGCTGATTTCGGGCGGTATTGACAGTCCCGTTGCCGCGTGGACCATGGCAAAACGCGGGCTTAAACTGGATGCCATCCACTTTGCAAGCCCGCCGTATACCAGCCCCCGTGCCGAGCAAAAGGTCTGCACCCTGCTTTCCAAAGTTGCCCGTTACAGCGGCGTTATTAAGCTTGCAATCGTGCCCTTTACCGAAATTCAGGAGCAGATCGGCGAAAAATGTCCCGAGGATTATTTCACACTGATCATGCGCCGTATGATGATGCGTATCGCCGAAAAAATCGCCGAACAAAACGGTTGTCCGGCATTGATCACGGGCGAAAGTCTGGGTCAGGTCGCCAGCCAGACGTTGCTTTCCATTGCCGCTACCGACGAGGTCACCGAAATGCCGGTACTGCGTCCGCTTATCGGTATGGATAAGCAGGAAATCATCCGCATTTCCAAAAAAATCGACGCCTTTGAAACCTCGATTTTACCGTATGAGGATTGCTGTACGGTCTTTACGCCGAAGCATCCGCACACCCGCCCGCAAAAAGGACAGTGTGCCGGTGTGGAAACGGCGTTGGATATTGAAACGTTGACACAGCGTGCCATCGCAGAAACCCGCTATATGCTGATTGATGCGGACGGCGTGCGTAAAAATTTAAAACTCAGCGACTTGTAAACAAGAAAGGTCGGTTCAAAATGGCTTTTGAAGATTTGCTGAATCAGGCAACAAAGGTTGTTACACTCTTAAAAGAAAACAATAAAAAAATCGCCACGGCGGAATCCTGCACGGGCGGAATGTTGTCGGCAATTTTGGTTTCCGTTCCGGGTGCATCGTCTGTTTTTGAACTGGGCATCACGGCTTATTCGGCCGTTGCCAAGCAAAAAACTTTGGGCGTTCGGGAAGAAACCGTTGCGCAGTACGGCACGGTCAGTCGTCAAACTGCGGCCGAAATGGCATCGGGTGTGCGGCGTGCGGCTCATGCCGATCTCGGTGTATCGGTCACCGGTGTTGCCGGACCCGACCCGTCCGAGGGGAAGGAGCCGGGCACGGTCTACGTTGCCTTGGCCGACCGTAAGAATATTAAAATCCAAAAGCTGGTGCTTGATCCGAAAAGCCGCGATCGTGTGCGGCAGGCGGCTTGCTACGAGCTTTTGAAGATGATCGCCGATTACCTTTCGCGCGAGGATACCAAGGGACAGTAACGATTGCCGCCCGAATTGCGGCAACCCTTCGTTTGAAATTTAGGAATTACCGTAGCATAAGGAGTTAAAAGGATGATTCAAAGTATCAAGGTGGACGTTATTTATTTTACCATTCCCACCGATTTTGAAATGGAATTCAATCTGGGCGGATGCTGTCGTATGCGTCTGCTGGCCGATAAAGCAAATGACGGAAAGGATTTTATTCGCTCCCTTTCGCGTGCCGTTTCCCGCAGTCGGGTCATCATCTGCTGCGGACCGCTGTTTGGCGAAGTAGGCTTGATTTCCCGTGTTGCAACGGCAATCGGCCGTCCGCTTTCCAAGGCCGAAAACGCAACCTTCGGCATTCAGGGGGAACAGGAAATCGACATTATCGACGGATCCATGCCGCTGGTGACCAAGGAAGGCGTGTTCGGTGGCTGCGTTATCGAAAGCGGCCCGCAGTCCATTATTCTGCTGACCGAAAGCAAAAGCGTGCGCAAAACGCTGATGGGTGCGCTCATCCATCCGTATATCGAAGGCCTCAGCCGTAAATCAACCACCCCCGCCGCAACCGAAAACAAAGACGAAACACCGGCTGAGGAGCCAATCGCAGAGGAAACCCTGCCCGAAACCGAGGCCGTAACGGAGGAAACTGCGGAAAATACGGAAGAACCCGCAACGGAAAATGCGGAGGATACGGCCGTCGTATCGGTAACACCCGAGTTGTATATTCCGGCAGTTGTCCCGCCGGTTGTCGATGCGGACGTTTCCGTGCCTTCGGTCGAGGAAAATAAGCAAACACCGACCGAAACGGAAGAAACCGATGAATCAAATGAAACGGTCGTGGACGAGGAAGTGCCTGTAGAACCCGAAGAAACCGAAACGGTTGAAGAACAAACGGAAACTGCCGAGCCGCAGGAAACCGAAGAGAATATCGAAGAACCTACCGATGAGGAAGAGCCGCAAGACGAAAGCGACGGCGAGCAGAGCGAAGAAGTCGAAGCAGAAGAAACTGAGACGGAAGAAACCGAAGAAAACAGCGATGAAACTGAGGA
>JAKSQF010000239.1 GCA_024404235.1 Clostridia bacterium
AGTAGCAGACGATACTGCCAAGCGGAATACTCCCGGGGTCATCCGGCATAAATAAAACAACTCCTAAAAATTAAATATAATATATATTACAATAGAATGTTATTTTTGTCAACATCTCGGCTTTTTGCTTGCCGATATGAGAAAATTATGGTACAATAAAACCAACATTATGCAAAGGGGTAACGGGATGATTTTAATTGTTTGCATTGACGACAAGGGCGGTATGCTTTTCAACCGCCGCCGACAAAGTAAGGACAGCGTTTTGCGTCAGCGGGTGTTGAAGCTGACGGCCGACACAAGGCTTTGGATGAACGCCTATACCAAGGGACAGTTTACCGAGGAAGCCGCAAACATAACGGTTGCCGAGGATTTTTTAAGCCGTGCCGAAAAGGGCGAATACTGTTTTGTGGAGGATGCCGACTACACCGCCGCTTTGGAAAAGGCAGAGCAGATCATCGTTTACCGTTGGAACCGGCATTATCCGGCCGACCGACGTTTTACAGTTGATCTTTCCGATTGGAAATTGGCGGCCGAAAGCGAATTTGCCGGATCCTCGCACGAAAAGATCACCGAGGAGGTCTACACCCGATGAAAAAATACCGATTTTTGCTTTTGTGGTGTGCAATTCTTTGTCTGCTGCTTTGCAGTTGTGGAAAAAAAGCCGAAAAAACAGCCGAAACAAATCCGAATGAAACTCCCGTCGTTACGGAAACAAAAGTACCGACGACGTTTTCGCTTAAGGACGTTCCGGCATTTGACGGCGACCCGTTTGTGGCTGTCAATGATAATCAGCCGTACTTTACCGACGAAGAAAAGCAGGTTACGGGCGTATTCGAAGATTACGCACCGCTTGACGATTTAGGTCGCTGTGGCGTGACCTATGCCTGTGTAGGCAAGGCACTGATGCCGACCGAAAAGCGAGGCGATATCAGTTCGGTCAAGCCGACGGGTTGGCGAAACCGACAGTACGATTTTGTAGACGGCAAAAGCCTTTACAACCGCTGTCATTTGATCGGGTATCAGTTATCGGGCGAAAATGCCAACAACCGCAATCTGATCACCGGAACAAGGTATATGAACGTAGACGGTATGCTGCCCTTTGAAAATATGGTGGCCGACTACGTAAAAGAAACAAACGGCCGTGTGCTGTACCGTGTGACCCCGATTTTTGACGGTGACAATCTGCTGGCCGACGGTGTTTTGATGGAGGCTTTTTCCTTGGAAGACAAGGGCGACAGCGTATGCTATTGCGTTTTTTGTTACAACGTACAGCCGGGTGTTATTTTGGATTATAAAACCGGCGAAAACCGTTTGGAAAACGAGGAAGTGGGCACCGAAAACGGCACCTACGTGCTGAACACCCTGCGCAAGAAATTCCACAAAGAAAATTGCGAATCGGTAAACAGTATGAATCCGAAAAATCGCAAAAATTACACCGGCAGTCGGCAAAAGCTGATTGATGACGGTTATGCTCCCTGCGGTTCGTGTAATCCGTAAGCAAATATAACAAAGCCACCGTGATGTGCCTGAAAACACATTACAGTGGCTCTTTTTTGCACTTATTTTACCCCACGGGCAGAGGTTTTTTCTTCGCGTTTGATTTCACCGGCGGCAGTCAATGCCATTTTGGTCAGCAACGGGCCGACCAATTCGTAAATCAGCACCGCAAACAAAACGATATTGCGGATCAAACCGCCGTCGCCGTCCCCCAGCTGCATTGCCGTGACCGACATACCGAGTGCCACGCCCGCCTGCGGCAGAAGGGTAATACCGAGGTATTTGACGGTATTTGAATCGCACCCCATCCCCTTAGCGCTGACATAGGAGCCGAAGTATTTACCGGCTGAGCGGAACAGAATGAACAGTACGCCGATCAGCACAATGGCGCCGTCCGCAAAGACCGAAAGTTTCAATTCAGCACCCGAAAGCACAAAGAAAAGTACAAACAGCGGTGCCGTCCAACGGTCGCAACGATCCATCAGTTCTTCCGAAAAATCACACAGATTGCAGAACACGGTGCCGAGCATCATACAGGTAAGAAGCGGTGAGAAACCGACGGTAACTGCACCCAATTCAAACTCCTGCAAACAGATACCGACCGTGATAAACACGAAGGTAACCATCAGCGACAAACGTTTGGAGCGGGAATGGAAAAAACGTTCAAAATAAGTGAGCCCCAAGCTCATAACAGAGCCGAGCGCCAACGAACAGACAATTTCAATCAGCGGATTGACAGCGATGGAAATCAAATCGGGCGAGCCGGTCTGCAATGCACGGGCAATGCCGAACGAAACCGAAAAGATAACCAAACCGACCGCATCATCCAACGCAACGACGGGCAGGAGCAACGACGTCAGCGGACCTTTTGCCTTGTACTGACGAACGACCATCAGCGTAGCGGCAGGTGCCGTTGCGGCGGCAATAGCGCCAAGCGTAATTGCAGCGGAAAGGGAGATTTTATCGGGCATAGCAAAATGCAGCGCAATCAGTGCAACGTCAACGA
>JAKSQF010000024.1 GCA_024404235.1 Clostridia bacterium
ACGTTTTTCTATTCACGTTGTTCGGCTCGATTGCGGCAATGATCACGACGTTGCCGGTCGTGGTGGCTGCATTCGGCACGCTTTCGCTCATTGCACCGCTGACCAATCTGCTGATCAGCTTTGCCGTTTCGGTCGCGCTGACGTCAACCGTTTTGGCATTAGCGCTCTTCCCCGTTCCGATTTTTCGCTATGCGGCCGCACCGTTATTTTGGGTATCGGGACTGCTGACCCGTTACATCAATCGGGTCATTCTTTGGTGCGGTGGGGCAGATCTTACGGTATACATCCCGAAAAGTGCCTTTGTTTTCACTTTTTTGCCGATTATCGCCATTTTGTGTGTGATTTTAGGTTGTAATCGGCGGAAATATCTGTTAAAATTAAAGAAACTTGAAAACGAAAGGGGCGGTTCAAATGGCCGTGCTGTTCGAGGATGCCGTTAAACAGGATTTGAAAAGCGGCAACATTGCCGACGGTTATCTGCTTTTCGGTGACGATGCTTACCTGAAAAAACTATATGCCGACAAGCTGGCCGACCGAACCGCCGGACTGCAATCGGTCTTTGATTTACAGCGTTTTTCGGGCGATTGCGACCTGCAAAGCGTGTTTGATGCCGTGACCCAGTTCCCGATGATGGCCGAGCGCAGATACGTAGAGCTGACCGATTACGATTTCGAGCGTGCAGATAAATCCGATTTCGACAAGCTTTGTCGGATGTTGGAGGAATTGAACGACTCCTGCGTGCTGGTATTACGCTTTGACAGTATTGAGCTTGACCTCAAAAAAAGTGCTAAAACGAAAAAACTGATTACCGCCATGGAAAAGGCGGGCGGAAAGGTCGTAAAATTAGACCACCGCAAACCCGCAGAGCTTTGCAAAATGCTGACCGACGGTGCCAAAAAGCGCAACTGCAAAATGGAAAATGCCGTAGCGCAATACCTAATTGAATGTGTCGGCAGTGATATCAGTCTTTTAAGCAATGAATTGCAGAAATTATGTTCATTTACAGGTGAAGGAGCAATTACCAAGGCCACCGTGGACGAGGTTTGCGTCAAAAGTGTGGAAGCAAGCGTCTACGATCTTTCGCTGAGAATATTTAACAAGGATGCCGCCGGTGCGTTGGCGTTGTTGGATCATCTGTTCTTCCTGCGCATTGAACCGATCATCATTCTTTCGACCGTTTCAAGTGCTTATCTCGACATTTACCGCGTGGCCGCCGCCCGAAAGAGCAATGCCACGTTTGCGGACGTGGCCTCCACCTTCGGCTACAAGGGACGTGAATTTGTTTTGGAACGTGCCGCACGGCAGATCCCGAAATTTGATAACAAAAAGTTTTTAAAAAGCTTTGAGGCGCTTTCGGAAGCCGACCATGCCTTAAAAAGCTTCGGCGGTGACGAGCGCACGATTTTGGAAAAGCTGATCGTTGAGCTTTGCTTTATCCTTGCCGAAAGGCAACCGCTATGATTCGTTTAAAACAAGCCGTTATCGTTGAGGGAAAGTACGATAAAATCACCCTTGAAAACCTGATCGACGCCACCATTTTGGTCACCAACGGCTTCGGCATTTTCAAGGATGCCGAAAAGCGGCAGTTGATACGCACCTTGGCCAAAACCTGCGGCATTATTATCTTGACCGACAGCGATCAGGCCGGTCAGCAAATTCGTCGGTTTATTAAAAACATCTGTGCCGACGGGCAAATTACAAACGTATATATCCCGCAGTTAAGCGGTCGTGAGCGCCGCAAGGCCGCCGCCTCGAAAGAGGGGTTTTTAGGGGTCGAGGGAATGACCCCTGCCGTTTTGGAGGAGGCCTTCCGCAAAAGCGGTGTTTTACAGGAAACCGTGCCGAACGCCGGCCGGAAAATCACCAAGAACGATTTATACTTTATGGGCCTTTCGGGACACGAAAACAGTGCCGCCGCCCGTGCCGAGCTTTCAGCGTATCTGAATCTGCCGCAGGGGCTTTCCCCCAGCGTTTTTTTAGATTTGTTAAATACCTTTTTCACAAGCGAAGAATTTGAAAAGAAGGTGGAATTATGGCGCCGAGATACGGACAAAAAGTAAAAATACTGCACCTTGTGGATATTTTGAAAACGTACACCGACGAGGAGCATCCGTTAAATGCCGCCGAAATTTGCGAAAAGCTTGCCGAACGGGGCATTTCTGCCGAGCGCAAGGCCATTTACGACGATGTTGAGCAGTTAATTGATTTCGGTTATGACGTTATCAAGACCCGCACACCGAGGGTCGGATTCTTTTTGGGTGCGCGTGATTTGGAGCTGCCGGAAATCTACCTTTTGGCCGATGCGGTGCGTTCTGCCAAATTCATCACCCCGAAAAAGACGCGGGAATTGGTCGGAAAATTGGACGGAATGTTAAGCGTTCACGAAGCCCACAAGCGGGAAAAGAACATCTTTTTCGATACCGCCGACAAATGCGACAACGAGGAATTATTCCGCCTGATCGACGGGATTTCGACCGCGATTAACGAGCGCAAAAAAATTCGCTTTAAGTACAGCGTGCGCACCCTTTCGGACTCCCGACAGATCGTCAAGCGCACGCGTGAAATGACCATCAGCCCCTATGCGATGACCTGGCAGGAGGATCACTACTACGTCATTGGCAACTACGAAAAATACGACAATCTGTTACATCTGCGCATTGACCGTATGAACAAATTAGAGGTTTTGGGTGAGGCGATTCGCCCCTTTAGTGAGGTTTGCGAATACAAAGAGCAGTTTGACGTGAGTGATTACACGAAAAAGCTGTTTTCGATGTACGGCGGCGAGACCGACACGGTTGAAATGCGCTGTTCGAAACAGATTTTAGAGCAGGTCATCGACCGATTTTCGGACAAAATATTTATCCGAAACATTACCGAAGATGAATTTGAATTTTCGGTCAAGGCCGCCATCAGCGACGGTTTAGTACGCTGGGCCATCAGCCACGGCGACAGTATCACCGTTTTGAAGCCGGAAAGTCTTCGTCAGCGCATTTCGGCGCAGGCGCAAACTCTTCTGGATCGGTATCGGTAAAATCCCCCGCTTTTCGGGGCAATCCGTGCGCAATGGTCGGATAACGGTTTTCGCTGTCGGCAGTAGGCTGAATGTTGTAGGTGCCGTATTTCCGAAGTAGCTCGTGCGAATCCTGCGGTTGCCCGTGTACTGACTGAACGGACATTTCGGTTGACTCTTTCAGCGGACGTTTTTTCATTGTCTTTCCCTCCCGCTTTATTTTGTGGAGAAAAAATGCAATAATTCGTTTGACACTATTTTTCGGCTGTGGTATACTTATTTTAATATCTTATTTCGTTTATTTTACGGAGGCGTTTATTTATGCTGGACATTCGGTTTATTTGTGAAAATCCGGATTTAGTCAAAGAAAACATCAAAAAGAAATTTAAGGACAACAAACTGCCGTTGGTTGACGAAGTTATTGCGCTTTACAACGAAAAGCGTGATGCCAACAGCCGTGCCAACGATCTGCGTGCCAACCGCAACAAGGTCAGCAAGCAAATCGGTATGCTGATGGGTCAGGGCAAGCGCGACGAGGCCGAAGAAATGAAGGCACTGGTTGGCGAGCAGGCAAAGGAACTTGCCGAGCTGGAAGCCAAAGAGGCAGAGCTTGAGGTCAAGCTCAAAGAAGTCATGATGAAAATCCCGAACATCGTGGACGACAGCGTTCCGGTCGGCAAGGACGACAGCGAAAACGTTGAGGTCGAGCAGTTCGGTGAGCAGAATCATCCCGATTTTGAAATCCCCTATCATACCGACATTATGGCGCTGTTTGACGGCATCGACAAGGAAGCCGCCGGACGTGTTGCCGGTGAAGGTTTCTATTATTTGATGGGCGACATCGCCCGTTTGCATTCGGCCGTGACCGCTTATGCGCGTGACTTTATGATCAGCAAAGGCTTTACCTATTGCATTCCGCCCTTTATGATCCGCAGCAACGTGGTGACCGGCGTTATGAGTTTTGAAGAAATGGATGCTATGATGTACAAGATCGAGGGTGAAGACCTTTACCTGATCGGTACTTCGGAGCATTCGATGATCGGCAAATTCATCGACACCATCACACCGGAAGAAAAACTGCCGATGACCTTAACCAGTTATTCCCCCTGCTTCCGCAAGGAAAAGGGTGCGCACGGCATTGAAGAACGCGGCATTTACCGTATCCACCAGTTTGAAAAGCAGGAAATGATCGTAATCTGCAAGCCGGAAGAAAGCATGGAATGGTTCAACAAGATGTGGAGCTACTCGGTCGAGCTGTTCCGCAGTATGGATATTCCGGTACGCACGCTGGAATGCTGCACCGGTGACTTGGCCGACTTGAAGGTAAAATCCTACGACGTTGAAGCGTGGAGTCCGAAGCAGGGCAAGTATTTTGAGGTTTGTTCCTGCTCGAACTTGGGCGATGCACAGGCACGCCGCCTCGGCATTCGTGTTAAGGGCGAAGACGGCAAGAAGTATTTGGCACACACGCTCAACAACACCGTTGTGGCTCCGCCGCGTATGCTGATCGCTTTCTTGGAAAACAACCTTTGCTTTGACGGCGAACGTTACAGCGTTAAGATTCCGAAAGCGTTACAACCCTACATGGGCGGCACAACCGTATTGAAGGCACTGCACGAATACAAGAAATAAAATGAAAACGGGAGAGGATTTTTCCTCTCCCGTTTATTTGCAAAAAATTAAGCCCGACCGTATCAGCGATGTTCGAAAGGCAGTTAATACAAATAATAACGCCTGCTGAAAAAAGTTTTTCTTCTTTTCAGCAGGTGTTTTGCTTTGTGTGTAAAAAACACGAATGATGTTTGCCTTATAGGCAAGTGATGTGTTCCTTTTCACGCACCGCAGGTGCACATCACTTGTCGAAGACAATCATCACGTCCGAAGGACACATCACGTTCCGCCGAAGCGGAACACATCGTACATATCAGGCGCGTTTGGACTGTACTTCAGCTTCGTACTTTTTGATTTCTTCAAACCATACGTTTTCGGCCGGTACGTTTTCTACTTCGCAGTAGTGATCCCAAATATCACCGAACGGCAAGGTCTTGGCGGCTTCGCTGACGGCCATCAGTTCGGTAAAGTTGCCGGCATTCTGCAGTTCGGTCATTTTGGCAGACGGCTGGAGCATAGCGTTAAGCAGGGCTTTCTGCCAGCTGCGCAGACCCACCGTCCAAGCAGAAACACGGTTGATGCTGGCATCGAAATAGTCAAGTGCCATATAAACACGGTCAAGCGCATCGCAACGGACGATTTCCTTTGCCATTTCCTTGGTTTCATCGTCGAACAGCACAACGTGGTCAGAGTCCCAACGAATGGGACGGGTAATGTGCAGGGCGATTTCCGGGAAGAAGCAAAGCAAAGCCGGAATTTTATCCGAAACGACTTCGGTCGGATGATAGTGACCGTTATCCATCAGCGGCAGGCAGCCGTCGTGCATAGCGGCAAAGGAAAGGGTGAATTCGGCCGAGCCGGTGGTATAAGCTTCAACACCGATACCGAATACCTTGGATTCCACGCAGGGCTTAACCTTGGACTTATCGAACGGTTCGGACAAGATCTGCTCAATGGCATCCTTATAGCGCATACGCGGGCCCATACGGTCGCCGGGGATATCCTTAAAGCCGTCGCCGGTCCAGATGTTCATGACGCAGGGCACGCCGGTTTCTTCGGCAAAATACTGCGAGATGCGGATGCAGGCCTTACCGTGTTCGATCCAGAAATTGCGGATCTTATCATCGGGGCTTGAAAGAGTCAGGCCGTCCTTCATCATCGGGTGAGAGAAGAAGGTGGGGTTGAAATCAAGACCCATACCGCGCTCTTTGGCAAAGTCGACCCACTTCTTAAAGTGCTTGGGTTCTAACTTATCACGGTCAACAAAACCGCCCTCTTCAAAAATGGCATAGCAGGCGTGAACGTTGATTTTCTTTTTGCCGGGGCAAAGAGACATAACCTTATCCATATCAGCCATCAGTTCTTCGGGCGTGCGAGCCTTACCGGGATAGTTACCGGTGGTTTGGATACCGCCGGTCAAGGGGCCGTCGTGGTCAAAACCGGTAACGTCATCACCCTGCCAGCAGTGCAGTGCGACCGGCTGAGTACGGAGCAGCTCGATAGCGGCATCGGTATCAATGCCGTATTGGGCATAGATTTTTTTAGCTTCTTCATATCTGGACATAATGAAAAACCTCCAAATTGTTAAATTCCTTTATATTGTATCATACTTTTTTTGAAAAGCAAAGATTTTTTTAATCTGCTTTTGCAAATTCCTTTTGCAGTTCGGCACAAGAAATCGCCACCGTTCCGCTGACCATTCCGCCACGGCCACCGCCCCGAACGGGAAAACGGTTTTTCAAATCGGCAAGCCACCCGTTTAGTACGGTTTCCTCCCCACAAGCAGAAAAGGACGTGCCCTCGCCGTTTGGGGTGAACACAGCGTGCAGATTGCCGGTTTTACGGTGCAGACCGTCCGCCAGCAACTGCAATTCCTTCATTTCAAAATCTTCGACAAAGAGATACGCCCCATCGGTCACGGCAATGATTTGCTCCGCCATTCGCTTTTTGAGGGCGGCGTTTTTCTGTTTTTCGGCCGAAAGTTGATCGTTTAAGTGCTGTGTGGCCTCGGCCGTTTCGGTCTGCTTGACCGAGAGTAAAGCGCCGATTTTACGGACGTTTTGATACTTTTCGTTATAATCCGCCAGCGCACGGCGACCGCATTTGAGTTGAATACGAATGCCGCCACGCAGACGTTCGGTATCCAGCAGTTTGATCAGTCCCACCTCGGCGGCAGAGTTTACGTGCGGCGCACAGCAGGCGCAACGGTCGGTGTTTTCGATTTCCACGATACGCACCGCACCGTTCAGTTCTTTTTTACTGCGGTAGGATAAGTTTTTTAAGGTTTCCTCATCGGGATAATAGGTACGAAATGCAACGTTCTCAAAAACCTTTTCATTGGCAAGGGTTTCGATTCGGTGCAGTTCTGCGGCGGTCAGTTCCCGATCAAAATCGAGGGTGACGATATCCTCACCCAAATGAAAGCCGACGTTTTCAACGCCGTAAAGGGTATGCGCCACGCCGGAAACGATATGCTCGCCCGAATGTTGCTGCATAAAGTCAAAACGGCGTTCCCAATTGATCTTCCCCGTCACCGTTTCCCCCACGGCAAGCGGACGGTCGAGAAAGTGCGTCAGCACGTCGGTTCCGTCAATTTGCACGTCGGTCACAGCGGCTTCGCCGAGGGTACCGCGATCGGAAGCCTGTCCCCCCGCTTCAGGGAAAAAGGCGGTTTTATCAAGAATAACGGCGAATCCGTTTTTACACGGCTCGCACGAAAGCACCTTGGCCGAAAACTCGGTCAAATGCGAATCGGCATCGTACAGTTTTTCGGTACTCATCAGCCGTTCTCCACAATTTTGCGGGCGACCTTGAAAATATCGCCGGCGCCCATAGTCAGGATGATATCGCCCGGTTTTGCGGCGTCACGCAGGCACTTTGCCAGCTCGTCATAATCGCCCACCACGGCGGCATCGGGCAGGTTTTTGGCAATATCCTCTGAATAAACGTTATAGGTGTTGACCTCGCGCGAAGCGACAATCGGGGTCAAGAAGACCTGATCGGCCAAGCGCAAAGCCTCGGTCATACCCTCTTTCAGCAAGGCGACACGGGAGTAGGTATAGGGCTGAAATGCCACGATAACACGGCCGTAATCCAAATCCCTTGCGGCACTTAAGGTTGCCGCCATTTCGGTCGGGTGGTGGGCAAAATCGTCGGCAACGGTAATGCCGTCGACCGTGCCGATAAACTCAAAGCGGCGGCCGGCGCCGGTAAAGCGGGCAAGCGCATCGGCAATGCTTTGCGGTGCGACACCCATTTCATAGCAAACAGCAAAGGAAACCAATCCGTTGAGCACGTTATGGCGACCCGGCACGTGCAGTTCCACGTGACCGACCGTTTCGCCCTTATAGCAAACGTCAAAAGCAAAGCCGTATTTCCCCTTTTGCAGATTGGCGGCCGAATAGTCGTTCGTATTATCAAAGCCGTAGGTTACGACCTGCGACGGAATATCACCGACAACACGGCGCACCCGTTCGTCGTCGCCGTTGGCGTAGCACTTACGGGACATGGAAACAAACTTTTTGAACGAGTTTTCAAGGTTTTCCATCGTCTTGAAATAATCAAGATGATCGTCGTCGATATTGAGCAGCACCGAAAGATCGGGCGAAAAATGCAGGAAGCTATCCACAAACTCACACGATTCACACACAAGCGTTTCGCTGTCACCCGTGACGCAGAACGAATCGACCAGCGGCAGTTTGCCGCCGATCACGGCGTTGGGTTGCCTATTGTCAAGGTAGAGAATTTGTGTTATCATAGAGGTAACCGAAGTTTTGCCGTGGGTACCGCAGACGCCGATGACGTTATCGTAGCAACGGGTCACGGCGCCCAAGAGCGCCGCGCGCTCCATTGTGGGGATGCCGTTTTGTTCGGCCGCAACACGCTCGGGATTTTCCTGCGGCACCGCCGCCGAATAGGCCACAAGACCTGCACCCTTGATGTTTTCGGCACATTGGCCGATAAACACGGTAATGCCCATTTTACGCAGTTTTTCCACCTGCTCGTTTTCCTTTACGTCCGAGCCGGTAACGGTATAACCGCGGGCAAACAAAATCTGCGCCAACGGACTCATGCCGCTGCCGCCGATGCCGATCATATGAATATGCTTCACACCGTCCAGCAGACGGTCTTCCGCACGAAATTCCTTCATCTGTCAACACTCCTTTTAGATGATTCATCCTTATTATATAATGATTTTCGGCAAAAATAAACCCTTAATTTGAGGTATTTTGAAAAATGGAACTTTTTTTACCCGATTTCGTTCAAACAACGCTGAATACCCTGCACAAAAACGGCTTTGAAGCCTACGTTGTGGGCGGTTGTGTACGGGATATGCTGATGGGAAAAGTGCCCCACGATTACGACGTTACGACAGCGGCGTTACCGCAGACGGTCGTTTCGCTGTTTCCCCGCACCGTTGCAACGGGTTTACAGCACGGTACCGTGACCGTTATTGACGAGGGACGGCCGATCGAGGTGACCACCTTCCGCACCGAAAGTGGCTATGCCGACCACCGCCGACCGGACAGTGTGGCTTTTGTTTCATCACTGAAAGAAGATTTAGCACGACGGGATTTTACCGTCAATGCAATGGCCTTTGACTGCGAAAACGGCATTGTCGATCCGTTTGGCGGGCAGGAGGATTTGAAAAACGGTATTTTGCGGGCGGTGGGCAATGCCGAAACCCGTTTTACCGAGGACGCTTTGCGCATTCTGCGGCTTTTCCGCTTTTCGGCGGTACTCGACTTTACGTGCGAAGAGAAAACCCTTGCCGCCGCATTGAAAAAGGCCGACGGATTGCAGATGATCAGCGTCGAGCGCATTGCCGAAGAACTGAAAAAAGCCGTTATGGGCGATATGACCCGAATGGCACCGCTAACCTGTTCGGGTGCGCTTCAATTCATCGGCATTGAGCCGAAAGAATTACCCAAAAAACTGAACGACCTGCCGCGCAACGAAAACTTACGGTTGTTCGGCTTTTTGCAGGCGCTCTGCCCCGATGTGGAAAAAACCGCCGCAATATTAAAACTTTCCAACGCCGTGCGGCAGTACCTTTCAGAGATGTCTGCCCTTTGCAGCCTTGAATTTGAAGTGACAACCCCTGCCGTAAAACGGCTGCTGCGGGACTACGGGGCGACCGTGACCGATTTTGCCGATTATCGCAAGGCGCTGTTTAGCGACGGAATGCCGCTGAAGGAAACCGTCGAATCGGTTTTGAAAAGCGGTGAACCATACCGATTAAAGGATTTATGCATTACCGGAAACGACCTGACCGCACGGGGTATTCGCGGTACAAGGGTCGGCGAGGTGCTGCATGAATTATTGGAAAGTGTGATTGAAAATCCCGCCTTAAATACCCCCGAAGCATTGCTGAAATTAGCCGAGCAACAACCGTGAACAAAAATGAAAAAACCGTCATAGAATGTAGTGAACTGCTTTCTGTGACGGTTTATTTTTTTGGAATGAGGGGCCGATATGAAGATTACGGTTTTCGGCGGCGACGAGCGTTTACGCTTTGCAAAAGCCGAATTGGAAACATTGGGGTACACGGTGGACAGCATCGGACTTTACCGAAACGAAACGGGCGACTGCACCACCTCACAGGTGTTTTTATTGCCCGTACCGACCACCCGTGACAAGCAGACGGTTTTTGCACCGCTGACGGGTGAGAAAATTTCTTTAGACGATATTGTCCGCGCGGCCGGTAAAGAAAAGCTGGTTTTATGCGGCAATTATTCTTTAACGTGCGATCGGCAGATCGACTACTGCAAATCCGATGCGTTTGCCTTAAAAAACGCCGTACCGACCGCCGAAGGGGCAATTCGCATTGCCATTGAGCGTACGCCCTACACCCTTTGGCAAAGTCGGGCTTTGATAATCGGTTACGGGCGGGTCGGCAAGGTTTTGGCCGAGCGACTTTCTGCTTTGAAAGCAAACGTGACCGTTGCCTGCCGCAAGCCGTGTGACAAGGCCATGGCGGAAATCTTAGGTTATTCGACCGCCGACAGCACCCGTCTGCCCGACCTTGGGCGTTTTGATTTGATTTTCAACACGGTTGACGTACCGCTTTTGGAAGACCGCGCCGCAGAAATGAAAAATGCGTGTGTGATCGACCTTTCATCAAAAGGCGGTATCACCCCCGAAACGGCGAAGCGTTTTTCGGTAGACTACTGCAAAGCACCGGGGTTACCGGGAAAAATCGCCCCGCAGACCGCCGGAAAAATATTGGCACAGACGGTTCACGAAATACTGAAAAGCCAATAACAAGGGTGATTCATTAGGGATAGTATTACCGTGGGATGTGCGATGTGCGGTTCCTTTTGCACGCTGAAGCAATCGGTCGAAGCGTTACGGGATCTTTCTCGCTTTAACATAAAAATCGTTCCGATCATGTCGCAAATTGTTTACAACACCGATACCCGCTTCGGCAAGGCCGACGATTTTATAAAGCAGGTCGAGGAGATTTGCGGCGCACCCGTTATTCACGATATTCCCGGTGCCGAGCCCATCGGCCCGAAAAAGCTGTTGGATTTGCTGATCATCTGCCCCTGCACGGGCAACACCGCTTCGAAAATTGCGTTGGGCATTACCGATTCGGCGGTAACGATGGCAACAAAAGCACACCTGCGCAACGGCCGTCCCGTTGTGATCGCGCTTGCCAGCAACGACGGATTGGGTGCAACGGGAAAGAATATCGGTCTGCTGCACAATACAAAAAATATCTTTTTTGTCCCCTACGGGCAGGATAATGCCATTGCCAAACCGACCTCGTTGATAAGTGATTTTTCAAAAATTCCGCCAACTGCCGAGGCGGCTTTGCGCGGTGAACAGTACCAGCCGCTGCTATTATAACGGAAAGTCGTTGCCGAGTATTCAGCAACGACTTTTTCATCCCCGAAAAGATGTCGGTGAATGTCGGTTTGTTTTACGCTATAATAGCCGTGCGCCGGAAACGCAAGCCAAAAAGAAACGAGGAACAGAATCAATGAATACCGTAGCAGCTGCGTTGATCAGCGGCGGCGCATCGGTGGCAGTCGGTTTGCTGACCTTGGTCGGAGTGATCATTTCCAACAGCAAAACCAATCGGGACGTGCAAACGACCCTTGCCACCGCACAAGCCGTCAATGAAACGAAGCTTGATGCACTAACGGAAGAGGTGCGCCGTCATAATAATTTTGCACAGCGTATCCCCGTTATGGAGGAACAGATCCGAATTGCCAATCACCGGATCGGCAAATTGGAGCAAACAGAAAGGAGACCCCCGGTATGCTGAAAATTGAAAAAATCGCCTGCCCGACCGACCACATCGCGCTGAAATGCCCTTATGCGATGAAGCCGACCCGTATTGTCATCCACAACACCGCCAACGATGCCACGGCGCAAAACGAAATTGCCTATATGCACCGCAACATCAGTGAAACCAGTTTTCACTTTGCGGTAGACGACCGCAGTATCGTGCAGGGTATCGAATTAAACCGCAATGCTTGGCACGCCGGCGACGGCAACGGCATCGGCAACCGTCAGGGCATCGCCATCGAAATTTGCTATTCAAAATCGGGCGGTACCCGCTTTGCCGCCGCACAGAAAAATGCCGCCGAATTGACGGCCGAGCTGTTGAAAAAGTACGGCTGGGGTATTGACCGGGTGACCAAGCACGAGGATTATTCGGGCAAGCACTGTCCCCACCGCACCTTGGACGAGTACGGCTGGAGTTATTTTATCGGGTTAGTTCAATCGTTTATGAACGAACCCGAAAAGACGGTCGACGATCTTGCAAACGAAGTTATTAAAGGACTTTGGGGCAACGGTGCCACACGAAAGCAAAAGCTGACTGCCGCCGGTTACGATTATGCGGCAGTGCAGAAAAAGGTGGACGAAAAGCTGGGCAAAACCGCAAAGCCCAAAGCAACCGTGACCGCAAAGAAAACTGTGGACACGCTTGCACGTGAAGTGATCAAAGGACTTTGGGGCAACGGAAACGCTCGAAAACAAAAGTTGACCGCCGCCGGATACGATTATGCGGCGGTGCAGAAAAGGGTCAACGCATTATTGAAATGAGGAGTAAAAATGAACGTGAATTTTAAAATTTGGCTGAAAGCCGCCGCTGTGCGTGCCGTTAAAACGGTTGCACAAACGGCTGTTGCCGTGATTGGGACAAGTGCCGTTTTGGGTGAGGTCGATTGGATTAAAACCCTTTCGGCCGCCGCCCTTTCGGGGCTTCTGTCACTTTTGACAAGCACCGCCGGTCTGCCGGAAATTGAAAAAGAATAACGCAACAAAGCCTTCGGTCAAGCCGAAGGCTTTTGTTTACAAACTATTCACGGGAAGTTTGTTGACATTTCACACTTTTTATTGTACGATAATAACAGATCAACCGTTGCAAAAAAACGGCCGATCACAAAATAACAGCCGAATAAAACGGCGGAACGGAGAAAAATTATGAATCGTTTTATGCTTAACGAAACCTCCTATCACGGAGCCGGCGCCATCACCGCTATCCCGGAAGAAATCAAAAATCGCGGCTTTTCCAAAGTGCTTATTGCAACCGACCCGGACCTGATTAAGTTCGGCATTGTTGCCAAGGTCACCGAGCTGTTGGACAAGGCCTCTGTTCCGTATGAAATTTATTCGGATATCAAGGCCAACCCCACCATTGAAAACGTACAGAACGGCGTTGCCGCATTCAAGGCTGCAAAGGCCGACTGCATTGTCGCCATCGGCGGTGGTTCTTCCATGGATACCGCAAAGGCCATCGGTATTATCATCACCAACCCCGAATTTGCCGACGTTCGCTCGCTGGAGGGCGTTGCCCCCACCAAAAATCCCTGCGTACCGATCATCGCTGTTCCCACCACGGCAGGTACCGCAGCCGAAGTCACCATTAACTACGTTATTACCGACGTTGAGAAAAAGCGCAAATTCGTCTGTGTTGACAGCCACGATATTCCGGTCGTTGCCGTTGTCGATCCGGATATGATGTCCTCGATGCCGGCGGCTTTGACTGCCGCTACCGGTATGGATGCGCTGACCCACGCCATTGAAGGCTACATCACCAAGGGCGCTTGGGAGCTTTCGGATATGTTCCACTTAAAGGCCATTGAAATTATTTCCCGTTCGTTACGCGGCGCCGTCAACAACACCGCCGACGGCCGTGAAGGCATGGCTTTGGGTCAGTACGTTGCCGGTATGGGCTTCTCCAACGTAGGTCTTGGCGTAGACCACTCTATGGCGCACACCCTTTCGGCTTATTACGATATGCCGCACGGCAAGGCCTGTGCCACGCTGTTGCCGGCTGTTATGGCATACAATGCCGAAGCCACCGGCGAAAAGTACCGCGAAATCGCCCGTGCTATGGGTGTTGAAGGGGTCGACGCTATGTCGCAGGAAGAATACCGTGCCGCTGCTGTGGCCGCCGTTGCAAAGCTTGCAGAAGACGTGGGTATCGTTACCTCGTTAAAGGGCGTTGCCAAGGAAGAGGACGTTCACCAGATGTCGGTCGACGCTTATAACGACGCCTGCCGCCCCGGCAACCCGAAGGAAACCAGCGTGGAGGATATTGAAGCGCTGTACCGCAGCCTGATGTAACGGATATTACAAGAATGCAGTAAAAAGAAGCCTTAAGCAAAAGTGACGGCTTCAAGCAGTAACACTAAAGATCCCGCCTCCGAGGGAAACGGAAGCGGGATCTTTTTTCTTAATTTCTGAAAGTATAAAATTTCATCAACGCGTAGGTCAGCGGGCCGCTGATGGTGGCGGCAAGCACGGTACCCCAAAATTGAGGAAGGTGCATGGTATTGATCGTCAAAAACGTTACCAGTGCATAAATAACAAAGCTTGGAATATAGGTGATCCAGAATTTGATGTATCCCCGTTTCGTCGGCTTAGATGAAAAAATCAGGCGGCAGTTCATATAATAGGCAAAGGTCAGCGAACAGGCATACCCAACGCAGGCCGCCGCATTTTTTTGCATAAATGTTGCACATAGGGACGAGATCCACGCCGTGTTGAAGGTGTTGATGCCGCCAAGCAGCGTGAATTCAATAAATTTTTTACTGAAAAAAATGTGGAACAAATCACTTAAGAATTTCCGCACGCAGGGCATCACCTCCATCAGAACATACCGTTCCATTATATCAATTGTTTTCGCGTAGTTTTATCCCGCGTTTTGACACGGGATTATTTTTTTACAAAGCTGCTTGACATTTCATTTGCATTGGTGTATTATTTAAATAGTACAATAATACACAGCGGTGAAACAGCATGGGTTTTAACAGTACACCGCCGATTATTCAGCAGATCGTCAACCGTATTACATTTTATTATACCAAACTATCCGGCATAATACAAGTTCGATTATTGACAAAAAAAGCGCTCTATTGTAAAATAAGCGTAGAAAATGTTGATTTTTTCCCGATTGTATTTTTACCTTTACGATTCAATCGGTATTCTTCCTGCAAAAGGAGTTTTTTCTTGAAAAACATTCTTGAATTTTTGGAGCAAAACGCATCGGTTCGGCCGAACTCTACGGCCTTTGCCGACGAAAACAAAAGCATCACCTACAAGGAGCTTTGTGCGGGTGCGCAAAAAATCGGTACATACTTAACGCAATTCGGATTGAAAAACCGTCCTTTTGCCGTGCTGACGCACAAAAGCACCGAAACGCTGACCGCTATGTTCGGCATTGTTTACAGCGGAAATTTCTACATCGTATTGGACGGTGATTCCCCGACCGAGCGGCTGAATAAAATACTTTCAACGTTGGATGCCGTCGGCATTCTGGTTGACGCCGACCGTGCCGAAAAAGCCGAAGATCTTGACTTTTCGGGCGATATTATCCCGATTGATACGGCGCTGAACTGCACGATTGATTCCGAAAAATTAAACGGCATCCGTGCCGGAATGATCGACACCGATCCGCTTTATGCACTGTTCACCTCCGGTTCGACCGGCGTGCCGAAGGGCGCTGTCATCAATCATCGCAACGTTATTGCCTACACCGAATGGTTTGTAAAGGAATACGATATCACACCGCAGACGGTTTTCGGCAATCAAACGCCGTTTTATTTCAGTATGTCGGTTTCGGACGTTTTCGCAACACTTCGTGCCGGTGCACAGTTGCAGATCATTCCGAAGCAGTTATTCTCGTTCCCCATCAAGCTAATTGAATGGCTGAACGAGCGGGCGGTCAACACCATCTACTGGGTGCCGTCGGCATTGGCCATCGTGGCCAACTGGAAGGTGCTGGATTACGGCAAGATCGAAAAGCTGGACAAAATTTTATTTGCCGGTGAAGTCATGCCGGTCAAGCAGTTGAATTACTGGCGCAGTCACTACCCGAATGCCC
>JAKSQF010000240.1 GCA_024404235.1 Clostridia bacterium
GCGGCCGCCAACATAATGTTGATGGTGGCACCAACCGAAACAACGTCAAGATAAATCGAACTGCCGCTCATCTTCGTGGAACGGGCATCGACCATACCGTTTTCAATCAGTACCGTGGCACCCAAGGCTTCAAAACCCTTAATGTGCTGATCAATCGGGCGAACGCCGAAATCACAACCACCGGGAGGCGCCACACGGGCCTTACCGCAACGACCGAGCAATGCGCCCAGAAAATAACTGGAAGCACGCATTCCCTTGGCCATTTCCTTGGAAACAACGTGGGAGCGGACGTGGGTAGGGTCAATGCTGACCGTGGAACGGTTGATCATTTTAATTTCGGCACCCAAAGCCGACATGGCATTTAAAATGCTGGTAACGTCGGATATTTCGGGCAGATTTTCAATCACACACGGCTCGTCCGCTAAAAGGACGGCCGGCAAAATAGCCACGGCGGCATTTTTTGCCCCGCCGATGTGGACGGTGCCACGAAGCGGTCTTCCACCGTTAATTACAAACTTTTCCAAACTCGGCAACTCCGTTCAAAAGTTTATTACCGGATATATTATACCCAAAAGGAAAACAGGAAACTACACAATAATTTATTTTATTATACTTGATTTTTCCTGTTTTGTCAATCTTCAACTTTTTCGGCATCAGCCTTTTTCAGCAATTGCTTTTCATATTCGGAAAGCGGATATTTTTCGAACAAATCGGGACGGTTTTGACGGGTCAGCAAAAGGGATTGGGTCAGCCGCCAATCGCGAATGGCTTTATCATTGCCCGAAAGCAGAACGGGTGGTACCTTTTCGCCTCTGAAATCGGCCGGTTGGGTATACTGCGGATATTCAAGCAGACCGTTTTCGTGGGATTCTTCGGTCGTGGCGGTATCGCGCAAAGCGCCTCTCAGCAGTCGCACGACCGAATCAATCACGACCGTTGCCGCCACCTCACCGCCGGTCAACACATAGTCCCCGATGGAAAGCTGTTCATCCACGTGGTTTTCCACGCGGGCGTCGACCCCTTCATAATGGCCGCAGATGAGCAAAATATCCTGTCGATTGGCAAGCTCGTGTGCCTTTTTCTGCGAAAAAACTCCGCCTTTTGGCGACAGCAAAACCGTATGGGTATTTTCGCTTTTTAAGGACGCCAAAGCATCCAACACCGGTTGGCAACGCATAACCATACCGGGGCCGCCGCCGAAGGGCGAATCATCCAAATGACGGAAGGAGCCGGGGGCAAAGGTGCGGATATCGACGATATCAAGCTCGCAAATACCTTTTTCCACCGCACGCCGAACGACCGGCGAAAGCTTAAAACTGTCAAAATATTCGGGAAACAACGTCAGTACCGTGATGCGCATATTTTCCTCCGCCAAACAAGATTTCAAAATTTGATACGCCGTAAAAATGCGGACATAAAACGGCATAGCTTCATTATTTTAACATATTTGATTAACAGATGCAAGAATGTACCTTTGCCAACGATCTGTCACACGTCATTGTAAATCAAAAAATCGGTCGAAATTGTGATACACCAAATCTTGACAAGATAACGCCGGAATGATATGATATAAAAGTATATTTATAGGATAAAGGAGTATGGACTTATGAAAAAGATTCTTGCATGCATTCTTTGTATCGTTCTGCTTTGCACCGTTCTGCCGCTTGGGGCAGTTTCGGTCAGTGCGGCAACGTTCGGCACGTGTGGAGCGAGTGTTGCTTGGAATTACAACACCTCCACCGCTACCCTCACCATTTCCGGCACGGGTGCTATGACGAATTATTCTTTCTCAAATATAGGGAATTTTACGTATGTCACCACCGCTCCATGGCGGGAATACTACAATACAATGAAAACAGTGGTAATCGGCACCGGTGTCACCGCCATCGGCAATTCTGCGTTTCGCGGTTGCACGGGCTTGACGAGTGTCACTATCGGCAACAGCGTCACCACCATCGGCAATCGGGCGTTTTACGGTTGCAGTGGATTGACCGAAATTCACTGGAATGCGAAAACTGTCGGAGATTTTACTTACTATTGGGAAGAAGAAGGGTATTGCCTGGGTCATGGCTGTTTACACGATACAACCATATATTATCCTATTTGTTCAAACGTCTTCTTTGACGCCGGAAATGGCGGCGCGGGAATCTCCGTCTATTTCGGAAAGAATGTTGAAGCAATACCGGCAAATCTTTTTTATGGCGTTGAATATAAAATTGAGGAAGTAGGGGAAGTAGAGGAAGATGATTTGATTCCTCTTGATATGGGTTTGGAAGAATATACGCTACCTGTCGGCGTAAATGTTGTGTTAGATGAACGTCCCGCAAAAATTAAAGAAGTTTACTATGACGGCACAAGGCAAGAATGGGAAAATATTTCCCTTGGTTCAAATAACGAGTGGGCAAAACTTGTTCAATGCTTGGATGATTGTTCCGTGCTTGGTCACAATGTTATGGAAATCATTG
>JAKSQF010000241.1 GCA_024404235.1 Clostridia bacterium
CGCTTTCGTCATTGGCAGGGCCTTACGGGATCGGCTCGCTCGGGCGGTGTGCCTACCGCTTTGTCGATTTTTTGTCGGAAAGCCACCAACGGTATTGGCAGCTGCTTCCGTTAGTACCTGTGGATGAGTACCATTCGCCCTATCGGTCGGCGTCCTGCTTTGCGGGGGGGATCCTTTATATTGATTTGGAAGTCCTTACGAAAGAGGGTCTGCTTGCCACGTTGGAACTGCCGCCGCAAGGGCAGTGTTCAAGCACCGATTACGAAGCCGCCGCAAAAATCAAAATGCCGCTTTTGAAATTGGCGGTCGAACGGTTTGATGAAAACGAACGTCGCTACCGTCGATTTTTGGCAAAAAACCGCCATTGGCTGGAGGATTACGCTCTTTTTGAAAGCATTTCGGCGGAATACGGCGGTCTTGCGGATTTTCCGGAGGAATTGAAATTCCGTCAACCGAAAGCGTTGGAGGCCTTCGCGCTGACCCATCGGGAAGAAATCCGTTTTCATAAGGTTACGCAATTTCTGTTTTACGAGCAGTTTTTCGCCCTTAAACGCTACGCCGCCGCAGAAGGGGTCGAGCTGATCGGGGATATTCCGTTCTACGTCGCACCTCACGGCGCCGACGTTTGGTGCACGCCCGACGCCTTTCGTCTTGACCGTGATCTGACCCCACTTTGCGTTGCGGGTATGCCGCCCGACCGTTTTTCCGAAAGCGGTCAGCTGTGGGGCAACCCGATTTACGATTGGGATTATCAGCGAAAGACCCGTTACGAATGGTGGCAGACCCGTTTGCGCCATTGTGCTTCGATGTACGACGCCGTGCGTATTGACCATTTCCGTGCTTTTGCAAATTTTTATTCTGTTCGATACGGGGCGGAGGATGCTCGCCTTGGCGCTTGGGAAAACGGCCCCGGCTACGCCTTTTGGCAGATCGTCCGCCGCTCGCTTGGAAATACCGTTATTATCGCCGAGGATCTCGGTGGGGAGGAGGCGGCGGTCAAAGAACTGCTGGCGCAGACCGGCTTTCCGAATATGAAGGTACTGCAATTTGCCTTTGAAACCGATTGGCAGAACGAATTTCTGCCGGTGAATTATACCGAAAACTGCGTTTGCTACACCGGTACGCACGATAATGATACCATAATGGGTTGGTATGAAAATGCTCCCTTGCGGCAACGAAAATTCTTTGAACGCTTGGCACCCTTAAGCGGCGAATCGGCGGCATTACGGATGATCGCCATGGCAATGCGCTCGCGGGCGCATTGGGTCATCATTCCGTTGCAGGACTGGTTGGAGGCCGACGGCACGGCACGAATGAACCGCCCCGGCACAAGGGAAGAAAATTGGGAATGGCGTGTGCCGGCAGGGGCGTTAAACGATGATCTTTGCGAAACGGTGCGGACAATTACCCGTGACCGCAATACTGATTTTGGCGAGCATTATGCCGAGCGCTATTCATAAAGAAAACCCCGTAACTGTCAAAATGATGACCGTTACGGGGTTCGCTTATTCATTTGTTTCAATCTTCTCCGATAAAGGTAAAACGGGGGACTGTTTGCCCGTCCTGCTCGATCGTTTCGTTCCACATCGAAGCCGGACGTACCCAAACGCCGCCGTCACCGTAAAGGGCACGGTAAACGACCATTTCCTCCAGCGTTTCGCTGTGCTTCGCCGTGGCGATCACTTCGTATCGGTTGCCCTTGAAATGTCGGTAAATGCCTGTCTTGATTTCGCTCAAAATACATCCTCACATTCTGCCGTAGCGTTCCAGCTCGTCTAATCGGAAGACCTCCAGCTTTTCAAAAAGCGCACGGGTCTGCCGTTCTTCGTTTGATAACCTTTCGGCAATTTTGCCGAACTTTTCCTCGCGCATGGCTTCGTTTGTGATATACATAAAATCCACGTAGCACTGGTGACACCAATAGTTGCGCATCACCCGAATATCGTCGATCAAATCGTATTCGTCGGGGGTGAAATCGGGATAGTTGTCGGAATAATCCAACTCCCGAAGTTCCCGCGAAATCTCACCTAAACTGAAATTCTGCACCTCACGGTAGTTGGTCTCAAAATCACCCGGTTTTATGGCGGCGTAGATAAGTTTTAAATCGTATTCAATGCCCTGCACCTGCCGAATAAGGGCGCTGTGCAACAGCATAAATTCTTCCTGCGTCATTTTGATTTATTTGTTGTTGCAAATACCGTCAATACGGTAGATCATCAGCGGAATCAGTATCCATTGCAGGCACAAACCGAAGATGCCTGCCGGAATGCTTTTCCAAAGGATGGCAAGCGGCAACTTGTTGTATTGAAAACCGAAAACGGCAATGCACAGCGCAACTGCACGAACGGCGCGACCGGCGATCTGTGCAATCAAAACCTTGCAGAAAACCGGCATCTTTACCGTGCGTAAA
>JAKSQF010000242.1 GCA_024404235.1 Clostridia bacterium
TCGTTTTTGATGTCGGTCATCAGAGCTATGTCCATAAGCTGTTGACCGGTCGTTTTGATCGGTTTGATACCTTGCGCCAAAAAGACGGTCTTTCCGGTTTTATGCGTCCTGATGAAAGCGAACACGATGCTTTTGTTTCGGGTCACAGCAGTAATTCGATTTCGGCGGCGTACGGAATTTATAAGGCAAAGCAGATGCTTGGCAGCAGCGGTACCGCCGTGGCCGTGATCGGTGACGGCGCAATGACCGGCGGTATGGCTTATGAGGCTTTAAATAACGCCGGCAACGATGGGCGAAGTAATTTTATTGTTGTTTTGAATGATAATAAAATGTCCATTTCGCGTAACGTCGGCGCAATTTCGCGTGCTTTTACGCGTCTGCGCAATCGTCCGCGTTATCATCAGTTTAAATTTGCATTCGGGCGATTTCTTGTAAAAATTCCGCTTGTTGGTCGTCCGCTTTTCCGTTTTTTCGAGCGTTGCAAAAATATGCTGAAAAGTATCGTATACCGAAACAATATTTTCAGTGCGCTCGGTTATCATTATCTTGGGCCGGTTGACGGTCACGATATTGCAGCGATGGAAACCTTATTCCGCGCAGCAAAGCAGACCAACCGTTCTGCGCTGATTCACGTTATTACGACCAAAGGAAAGGGCTATTCTTACGCTGAAGAAAAGCCGAAAAGTTATCACGGCGTTTCGCCCTTTGATATGACGGTAGGCGCACAGCCCTCCGGTAAAGTTACCTATTCTGACGTGGCAGGTAAAACGCTTTGCGAGCTTGCCGATAAGAATGATAAAATTTGCGCGATCACAGCCGCAATGACAGAAGGCACCGGCCTTCACGACTTTGCCGAACAATACAAAAACCGATTTTTTGACGTCGGCATTGCAGAGCAACACGCAGTGACCTTTGCTGCAGGTCTTGCAAAGGGTGGAATGCTTCCGTTTTTTGCCGTTTATTCAAGCTTCCTGCAACGTGGGTATGATCAAATTATCCACGATATTGCTATCGGCAGATTACCGGTGAAATTATTGGTTGACCGTGCCGGTATTGTCGGGGAGGACGGCGAAAGTCATCAGGGATTATTTGATGCCGCATATCTGTCCACCGTTCCAGGTATGAACGTTTATGCGCCGGCAACTTACCAAGAATTACGCGATCGCATTGTTGAAACTTCGCAGAACGAAGAAATTAGTGCAATACGTTATCCTCGAGGTTGTGCGGTTGACAGTACGCTTTGCTTCGATGGTGATTATACTTTAATCGGCGGCGATAAAAAACGCGCGATCGTTACCTACGGCCGGCTGTTTTTTGAGACCCAAAAGGCCGCCTTGCGTAACACCGATGTTATTAAATTAAACAAAATATATCCGTTGTGTGACGATTTGACGGATTTGTGCCGGCGGTATAGTCGAATTGATTTCTTTGAAGAGGGAATTCGCACCGGCGGTATTGCCGAACAGTTCGGCGCTTCGCTTGAGGAAGCAGGATACAGCGGTAAATACTGTATTCATGCTGTTGATAATCAATTCGTTCCGGCGGCTGATACGGCGACTGCTTTGGCAGATCTCGGCCTTAATGCGGCGGCAATGTCTTATGTGGACGGGGTGGAATAATGGCTGAAAAATTACGTTTGGATACTGCTTTGGTCGAACAAAACCTTGTTGAAAGTCGCGAAAAAGCCAAGGCTTTGATTATGGCTGGCATTGTTTATGTGGATAATCAAAAGTGTGATAAAGCAGGTCAGCCGATCAAACCTGGGCAGAAAATTGAAGTGCGCGGAGAGGCGCTGAAATACGTCAGCCGCGGCGGTTTGAAGCTGGAAAAAGCGGTTGCAAGCTTCGGCGTTGATTTAGACGGATGTATTTGCGCAGATATCGGCGCTTCGACGGGCGGTTTTACTGATTGTATGCTGCAAAATGGTGCGGTAAAGGTTTACAGTATTGACGTTGGCTACGGACAGTTGGCGTGGAAGCTTCGTACCGATTCGCGGGTCGTGAATTTGGAGCGTACAAATTTCCGTTACGTTACAAAGGAGCAGGTTCCTGACGAGTTGGATTTTGCTTCGGTCGACGTTTCATTTATATCACTTTCGCACATTTTACCGGTAATGCGCACTTTGTTGCGTGACGGTGGCCGTGCAGTTTGTCTGATCAAGCCGCAGTTTGAAGCCGGACGTGAAAACGTCGGTAAAAAAGGTGTTGTGCGGGATCCGAAGGTACATATTGCCGTCGTGGAAAAAATCTGTGCATTGGCGCTTGAAAACCGCTTTTCGCTTTTGGGGTTGGATTTTTCGCCCGTGAAGGGACCCGAAGGAAATATTGAATATTTGTGTTATCTTGAAAAAAGTGAGCAGCCTGAAAATTTGCTTGAAACGAATGCAGAAGCAGTTGTTGA
>JAKSQF010000243.1 GCA_024404235.1 Clostridia bacterium
TACTGTTCGTCGATCGGACAGCCGGCGATATGCATATCCTCTACCTGCAGCTCAATGCCCAAACTTGCTGCAACGTCATGCAGAAGATATACCGTACATTCGCTGAAAGAGTTGCCGATAAACAGAACCTTTAATGATTTTTTCGGTGTGACCGAATAACTGAAGGTCGCCTTTTTGGCGGGATCTTCTCTTAAGAAAACCTCACCGGTGTAGTTGCCTTCGGTCTTGTAGGTCAAGGAAGAAATATCCGCAATTTCGTATTCCGCCTTGCTTAAAAACTTTTTAGAGCCGTCGGAATAGTTCGCGGTTACTTTCAGTTCTACGTCCTTTGCGGGGGTGGCGTATTCGAAGGACGGTGCCGCACCTTGAACACTTAAGGAAACGATATCGCCGCTTGTAGATGAAGCGGAAATGCCGGTATCGTACTCCCCGATCCACCAGTTGCCGTTTGCGCCGATCAAAGCGTTTTTCTCGTCTTCCGGTGTAATGCCGGCCAAAATAAACTGCTTTAAGAGGATCATATCCGTACTGTCGATGAAACTGTTGCCGTTCAAATCAGCGGCCGTCTTTTCTTTTGCAGACAGCGTGATCATATTGGCCAGATATTTCTTCATCACGATAAGGTCGATAACGTTGATGGCACCGTCACGGTTAATATCCGCCGCCGGAACAACGCCGACTTCCTCATACAGAGATACAACCTCCCTGCCCTGACTATCGACGGTTTGACAGTTGAAAATGCTCTTTTCCAAACCGTTTTCAAAGTCTTCCTTATCAAGCAGATAATTTTGCGCATCCAGAACGGTAAAATTATCGACCAAAAGCGGCATCGACTCATCGTTCAGCGTCCAGTTGCCGATATTGGCACCGAAATGGAAATAATAATCGTTGCCGTCATCGGGCAGTGTAAAGGAATAAGAAGTCCATTTTTCCTCTGCAATGCCGAGCTGTTTTCCCTTTCCGGGAGTGAATACGTTATAAACCGAAGAATTTGCGGGATCGGTCGTAAAGCAAGCGCCCCACCACTTATCCTCTTTTCCGTTGGTTTTCGGAAGCAACGCTTCAAAGGTGACGGTACTACCGCCGGGATAAGCTTTTTTCGTAATAAAGCTTTGTGCACGCATATTATCAACAATGATCGATGCGCTGTGGGTATTATCTTTTTCAACCATCAGTCGGCTATCAGTAACGGAGGTATTCATCGCTTTGAAAATGCTGTTGCAAACACCACCCGAGAAATCTTCAAAAGCAAGGCTTTCGCCGTTTTTTGAAGTAATAACCACGTTGTCGATCAAAAGGGATTGATCTTGCCATTCACCCTTTGCACCGACAAAATAAACGTAATAGGAATTCGCATCGTCGGGCAACGTGTAACTGTAATGTTTCCAAATACCGTTTGTTGCAACGTAAGACTGTCCACGGCCGCCTTCACCCGAAGTCCATTTATACAGACCGACGTCGGAGGGGTCATCCGTATAGCTGACAGCCCACCACGTTACACCGGCAGGGGTGCAGGCATCGAAGGATACAGTCGAGCCGCCGCTGAAAGCGTCTTTGGTAATAAAATCGGCCGGTGCATTTGGCGCAGAAGCGATTTTATCAATTTGGATGGCGGCGTACACGTTTTCCCGTGCTACACCTTCACCTGCAACCGAAACGACCGTTTTTCCGTTGCGAGAGGACTGGCACTTAAAGATGTTTCGGCTTAAACCGCCCGAAAAATCTTCGGTTGCCAAGACCGTTCCGTTTTGCGCGGTGATCTTTACGTTTTTAATCAATAATGCCTGCGGCACACCGTCAATTTGCCAGTTACTGCCGATGTTTCCGCCTAAATAAATGTAACGCTGTTGACCGACGTCGCCGCCGATGTTAAAGGAATAGTTATACCACTCGCCTGCATGAGCTACGCAGGTTGCGGGGTTGGTCCAGCAGTCATAAATGCTGGCATTGTCGGGATCGGTCGTACTGCGAACACCCCACCACTGGTCGCTCGTTCCGCAATTCGGAACAAATGCGTCAAAGGTAATGGTGCTTTGTGCCGGATATGCTTCCTTTGTAATAAAGGAATTGGCGGCATTCTCGCTCATATTAGAAATTGTAATGGAAAGATAATCGTAATCGTAATCCAGTAGTGATACAACCGTGGGATCGGCCGTGAAAAGACCGGCATTCAAAATTGTATCAAAGCTGTCGTATGCAATTTCCGTAGCGGCATTCGTCACCGTGAAATTGTCGATCAAGATATTCTTTCCTGCCCAAGCAGAAGCACTACACTCACCGGCAAAGTACAGATAGTACGAATTACCGTCATTCGGCAAGGTATAGGTGTAGGTCGACCAAGTGTCGTTACCGCTTGAAATCTTACCGGTGCCGGTACTAAACAGATTATAAATG
>JAKSQF010000244.1 GCA_024404235.1 Clostridia bacterium
CGCTGCGGCCTTTTCGTTATCCGAAACGATCAGGCGAAGAATACCGAAATCCTTGGTATCGGCAATGCTCATTGCACGGATATTGATATCGGCCGAAGAAATGGCACGGACGGTATCGACCAGTTTTCCCGGCTTATTTTCCACAAATACAGAAAGTTGCTTGATTGCCATAATGCTCTCTCCTATCGTTATTTAATCGTGTAATTTACGGTTATCAATAATGCGGACAGCCTTACCCTCGCTGCGGGCGATCGACTTCGGCGCAACCAAATGAACCTTGGGTCCAATGCCGAGCATGGTGCGCATAGCTGCTTCCAGTGCCTTTTCACGACCCTGAATTTCAGAAACCTTATCCGAGAACTGATCCGGATTCAACTCAACGTTGATATCCAACGTATCGGTATTATTCACACGGTCGACCAAGATCTGATAGTTGGGCGAATAACCTTCGTTCAGCAAAACGGTTTCGATCTGGCTCGGGAAGACGTTAACACCTCGGATGATCATCATATCATCGCTGCGGCCCATCGGTTTGGCCATTTTTACAAGCGTACGTCCGCAGGAACATTTTTCACGGCTTAACACGCAGATATCACGGGTGCGATAGCGCAACAGCGGGAAGCCTTCCTTATCAAGAGAGGTGAAGACCAACTCGCCCTTTTCGCCTTCCGGCAAAACTTCGCCCGTTTCGGGGTTGATGATTTCGGCATAAAAATGGTCTTCGTTGATATGCATACCGGTCTGTGCTTCACATTCGAAGGAAACACCGGGACCGCTGATTTCGGTCAGGCCGTAAATATCGTATGCCTTGATGCCAAGACTTTTTTCAATGCTGCGACGCATTTCCTCGGTCCACGGCTCGGCACCGAAGATACCGGCTTTCAGCTTATTATCCTCCGGCTTGTAGCCGCGTTCAGCCAACGTTTCACCAATGTAGGCAGCGTAGGACGGCGTGCAGCACAAAATGGTAGAGTTTAAGTCCATCATAAATTGAATCTGCCGTTCGGTATTGCCCGAGGACATCGGCAACGTAAGACAACCGACCTTATGCGATCCGCCGTGCAGACCGGCACCGCCTGTAAACAACCCGTAGCCGTAGCAAACCTGACAAACGTCCTCGTTTGAACCGCCGACTGCCACTTTCGCACGGGCACAGCATGCCCCCCACAAACCTATCTCGTGTTGGGTGTAAAATGCCACCACACGCTTACCCGTTGTACCGGAAGTAGACTGAATGCGAACACAATCCTTCAAATCGGTACCAAGCAAACCGTACGGATATGCTTCACGCAGATCGTTCTTGGTCAAAAAAGGTAACTTTTTAATATCGTCAATACCTTTGATATCCTCCGGCTTGACACCCTTTTCGTCCATCAGATTACGGTAATACGGCACGTTTTCATAGACGTGCTTTACCTGTTTGACGATCTTCTCGTTCTGAATACGGATCATTTCTTCACGAGAAGCGGTTTCAATTTCGGGCTGATAATACTCTGCCATTGGACACACGCCTTTTTGTTACTTCCGATTTATTTCAATGGTGACCCACTAAAACAACTTAAAAAACATTCTGTTTGAAATCGCCGATGCGTTGTGTTATAATGACCGCAAACCTGCTAGCGGAGGCGAATAGACAAGATGATTATTGATTTTCATACACACACCTTCCCCGACCGCATTGCCGACGCAACGATTGACCGTTTGGCAAAGCTGGGCAATGTAAAACCTTATCGCCGCGGCACGTTGGATGCTCTGAAAGAATCCATGCGCAAGGGTGGTGTTGACGGTGCTGTGGTATTGCCGGTTGCAACTGCCGCCAAGCAGGTGGCGACCATCAACCGCCTTTCGGCCGAACTGAATGGCAAGGAAGGAATTTTCTACGCCGGCGCCATTCATCCGGATTGCGAAAACGTCGAGGAAATTTTAGACGGTATCGTGCAAGCCGGACTGAAATGTATCAAAATTCATCCCGACTATCAGGGCGTTTATTTCGATGACGAGCGATACATCCGCTTTTTAGAGCAGGCCGCACAGCGCGATTTACTGATCGTGACCCACGCCGGTATTGATATCGGTTTTCCGCAGGACGTTCACTGCACACCCGATATGGTTTTGCGTGTGTTAAACCGCCTGAAAGGGATTATTGACGACAAATTGATCCTTGCGCACATGGGCGGATGCTCTTTGCCCGACGAGGTTTTGGGGAAACTTGCCGGAAAGCCGGTTTATATGGATACGGCATTCGTTTTGCACGCCTACCCCGAAAAATGCGTCCAGATCATTCGAAAGCACGGCGCCGACCGCATTCTGTTTGCAACCGATTCCCCGTGG
>JAKSQF010000245.1 GCA_024404235.1 Clostridia bacterium
TTTTCCATGCGACTGATGTTCAACTGCGGCGGTATGTTCTATGCCTTTAATCGCAATACTACCAACTTCTGCCCGCGTAATGCCGCACAGGATTTTACTTTGGGCGGCAATTTTGAAGTCATCACCTTTGATTCGGCTCGCTTTGCCGATGACGACGGTTACGTTCGCGGAATTATCTTCCAATTAAAATCCGAAAAGTACGTTGCTCAGTTCTTTGCGGATTACCTGATCCCGCTTGCTACCCATTATACCCCTGTACCGGTCACCCCGATCGATGCCAATATCTACGGCGGCGTTATCGGCGGTAATGCCGGCGGATTCAATATCCGCTTTGATGACCGTGATGCCTTTTCCAACGTGGCAACCGGCTCGGTTTACCGTCCGACGAACTGCATTTACGTAAACGGCACCCTTGTCAGCAACGTTACGGCCACCGTTAATGCCGATAAAACCCTGCATATTGCTTATGGCGCCAACGAGGGGGACGTGCTTTCCATCGACGGACAGATCGGTATGGAATACGTCGGCCCGATTTCCTTCCAATATAAAAACGGCGAATGGCTTACCGTTTTGGGCGGCGACGCTTCCGAACCTTTCATCTTTGAAACCCTTTTAAATAACCCCTCCTTTACAAGCGGTACGACCCGCTGGCAGATCTACGGCAAGCCGTCCTCCTGCACGGATACCATGCAGTCTACCGAAGACGGATACAGCGGTAAGGGAATGCTAATTATGCATAAGGGCAGTGCGGTCAGTTACAGTGTCCGCACCTCTTCCAATATCACGGTCGTTCCCGGTGCAACCTATCAGATCCGTGCAAAAGTAAAGGTGTCGGGTAACGTAAAACTCGGTTGCAGCCTGTACAGTAATACTACCGCCGCTGTTTGTGATAAGGTAGAGAACACTACTATTATTAAAAACGGCAACACCGAATTTCAACAGGTCAATTATCGCCTGACCGTTCCTGCAGGTACCACCAGCGTAAAACTGCAACTGGAACAATCTTTTGCTTCTTCCGCGGCCGACGTCGTTTACGATGAAGTGGCGATGTACCGTGTTTTCCCGGGCGGGGATATCAACGGCGACGAATGTGTTGACGTTCGTGACCTCGTGCATTTCAAAAAGTATTTCGCCGACGCCGAAAACGTTGCCCTTTCTTCGCTGAACGCGGCCGACGTCAACCGCAACGGCATTGTCAACGTTATTGATACGGTTGCGCTCAAGCAGATTATTTTAAGAAGAGAAGACCCTTCCGGAATCGATCCGAAGGTCATCATCAATGCCCCAAGCGGCATTGTTTATCCGTACGCAGATATTTGTAAAGACTTTATCACCACACCCGGTGCGCAGGTCAAATATTACTATGCCAATATCGGCGAAGCCGCTAAACCCATTATGATCGAATGGGAAACCGCTTCCGAAAGTTATACCTCGTTTACGGTCGAATACGGCACGAAACCCGATTACAGCGACGCCGTAACAGTCACAACAAATGAAAAATCCTTGGGACTGTATAACCTTTATAAGGATACCGCCTACTATGTCCGTGTAACGGCACACGGCACAAACGGTAACGATTTTACCGATGAAACCACCTTCCGCACGACCGATCAAGGCCCCCGTGTGATGAAGATCGACGGTATTTACAACGTTCGTGACCTCGGCGGATATACTACGCCGAACGGCACTACCTTGCAGGGGAAAATCTTCCGCGGCAGCGAAATGAACGGCTCGCACAATATCGCCCTTACCCCTGCGGGCGATGATTATATGAGCAATGTTCTCGGCATTAAGACCGATTTAGATCTGCGTAATCCGGCCGATAGCGGTTACACCTACGTCAGCCCGATTTCGTCTGCAAATTTGCAGTACGTTTCCATTGCCGCTTATGACAGCGCCTTCAAGCAAACGGATTTGTACCGTCAGATTTTCTCGATGATGAGCTACGAGTCCAACTATCCGTTCTACGTCCATTGTTGGGGCGGTGCCGACCGTACCGGTACGGTTTGCTTCCTTGTAAATGCCCTGCTCGGTGTGGATGAAGAAACCCTTGTTAAGGATTATGAATTTACAAGCTATGCTATTTTCGGTATGCGTGATTCCACCGGAACGGAATATAATTTCTCCGGCTTCTTGGAAGAATTAAAGTCTTATCCCGGTGCAACCCTTGCCGAAAAGACCGAAAACTATATGCTTTCCATCGGTGTCACGGCAGATGAAATCTATAACATCCGTGCCATTATGTACGGTCACCCGACCCGCGTTTCGGTCAATGCACCGGCTACCTTCGACGGCGATAATGACGACTCTTACGTC
>JAKSQF010000246.1 GCA_024404235.1 Clostridia bacterium
TCGTTTCGTCGCTGTACTTCTTAATGGTGTAGTCAACCAGCGCGCCGTCCTCGGTGTGACCCGTGTCACAGCAGGCGGTCATTTGATCTCTGCGTTGGTTTGCAACGGCGTTGCCGTTGAGGTACTTGTTGTTCGGGTTTGCGGCCGCTCCGTTCGGGGTCGGCGTTTCATAGGTGTAGCACGCCATACCGATGTTGACGCCGTTTACGTCCTTGACAATAAAGGTCGGGTCGGTATCGGTTTCTCTCGTGCCGATGAACGGCATTCCTTTTTGCTTTAACACCTGCGTGGTACGGATCATACCGGCAAGGCGAGTATCGTAGCAGTGGTTGTTGGCGGTCAAAAACAGACCGATGCCTTGATCCTTTAACGTGTCTATCAGGCAGTCCGGCGTGTTGAATGCGGGGTAACCCGTATAACTGCGTCCATCGTTGCCGCCCAAAGTCACTTCTAAGTTTATGACCGAAAGATCGGCCTTTTTGAACCAACTTGCGGCTTCGGAAAACATCGACGTAAAGTCATAACTGCCGTCCGATTGCTCAGCACCCCACAAAACGGGGTTGTGGATCAAAATATCACCTGTATTCAATACGGTGGCAGAAGCTACCTCGTGGACGGGTTCATCCTTCGACGGTGCAGAAACGGTATTTTGAACGTTATTCGGTTTTTTATCGGTATTCTTGGAACAGCTGGAAATACCGATCGCAATCAAAAACACCAACGCTGCTAATGCACCGGCACAACTTCCTAAGAAGATATTGCGGCGCCGAATGGCCTGCTGTCTTCTTGTCATTCTTCTTCCCATATTCAAATTCTCCTTTTACATAAACGTGCAGAACAAAAGCGGCAGAAAGATTGCCGGCAGAATGTTCATCACCTTTATTTTAGTGACTTCCATCATATTCAGGGCAATGGCAATGATCAGCAACGACCCGACGGCCGACATCTGCAAAATCACGTCACCGTTCAGCAGGGGCTTGACTGCAACGGCCAGCAGGGTAAGTCCGCCTTCCAACACCAGCACGGGAATGGCTGAAAGCATCACACCGAATCCTAACGACGAGGCCAAAGCCATTCCGGCAATGGCGTCAATGACTGATTTGGAATAAAGAGTTGTGTTATCGCCCGAAATGCCCGAATCAATCGACCCGACTACCGTCATGGCGCCGATGCAGAAAAGCAACGTGGCGGTTACAAAGCCTTCGGCGATTTTTCCGTCGTTGCCGCCCATTTTATGTTCGACCCATTTGCCTAATCGGTTGACCTGCTTGTCTAAATCAAACCATTCGCCGATAACGGCGCCGATGGCGACCGATAGAATCATTACAAGCGGTTTGATGCCACCGTCAAACAATCCGCTGACACCGACATATACCACGCAAAGTGACATTCCTTTAATCAGGGTGTCTTTAATTCTTTCCGAAAACCCTTTGCGCAGCAGCAGACCGATGCCTGCACCCAAAATAACCAACACAAAGTTGACGACAGCACCGCTGATTAAAACGGTTTTGATCGTATCCATTTTGTTTTACTCCCCTCGAATCAGGTGGCCGCCATTTTCATAACGATCGAATGCGGCAGAATTTTTGCCACCACACGGTAGAATTTAAAGAAGAAGCGGTTGGTGTAAACGGCCTTGTGCTTTTTGGAAGCCTTCAGCGATTTTTCTGCCATCACACGGGGATTGACCCTCGGCAGGGTGTCAAAGGTCTTGCTGGTGCCCTTTTCAATATTGGCAATGGGCAAAAACTCCGTTTCCATCGGGCCGGGGCAGACCGCCAAAACGTTGATGCGGCGTTTTTTCAGTTCGTGCCGCATACAGCGGGAAAGGCTCATTACATAGGCCTTGGTCGAACAGTATACCGCCATACGCGTATTCGGCGCAAAGGAAGCGATCGAGCAGGAGTTGATGATTTCCGACCCGTCCGGCATAAAGGGAAGCGTCACGGCGGAAAAATAGGTCAGCGCCGTGCAGTTCAGTTCTACCATTCCGGCGTTGTCCTCGGCGGAAATCTCGTCAAAGTCGCCCAGCTTGCCGAAGCCGGCGTTGTTGATCAGCAACGCAACCTGTGCGTGTTCTTCCTTCAAAAGCGCGACGTACTCCGCCACGGCGGTGCGGTCGGTAATGTCCATCGGCACGGGGCGGATTTTCTCGCCCAATTCAGCCTTTAAATCGTCCAAACGGGCCGCTCTGCGGGCGATTACCCAAATTTCATCAAGCATCGGATACTGTGTCAGTACGGCACGGGTGGATTCCC
>JAKSQF010000247.1 GCA_024404235.1 Clostridia bacterium
GTTTTGCCGCTTACATCAGTTGCCTGCACGTTGTAGGTGTAGTTTGCATTGGTCGGTAACGTGCCGAAAACCATATTGTCATCTACGCCGTTTTTGGCAATGTTATAGGTGGTGGAATTCCAATTTACGGAATAACTCTGCAAGGCTTTTCCGGTATCGTCCGAAATCCACGCTTTTACGTTGATGATTTTATAGTTCGACGTAAACGTGCCGGAAAGGCCGAAAAATCTCATCGTGGCAAATACACCCGAAGGCCCGACGGGAGAAGTGAGCGTCAGCGTAGATGCAGGCGGTTGCTTGGTCGGGTCGCCGATGGAAAAACTGCTGGATTTCGATACGGTTTTTCCCGAAAGGTCGGTCGCGCTGACTGTATAGGTGTAGTTTGAATTGGTCGGTAAGTCACCGAAAATCATATTGGCGTCCACACCGTTTTTGGCAATGTCATAGGTGGTAGAACTCCAATTGGTTTCATAGATCTGCACGGCAACGTTGTCCTTGTTGTAAACGTATGCCGAAACGGTGGTGATCGGATAATTCGAAATAAAAGTACCCGAAAGCCCGAAAGACTTCATCGTCGGATAGTTGCCCGACGGATAGACCGGATTGCTGAGCATCAGGGTCGATTCGCCTTCCAAAGTGACCGAAGTGTAACTCGGCTTGGCATAGTATCCGATGTATTCGGAAGAGCCGTAATAAGCGTAACCGGTTTTTCGCTTGTAGTAGCTTTTGCGCACCATATCGCTCATATTACCCTCGATGGAGTAAATGTTTTCACTGTCCACGGCGTAAACCATCGCTACGTGGTTGCCGTAACTGTTTTTGATATGAAGCAGATCCCCCGGTTGAATGTTGGCTGTGGAGGAGTAGGCATAATAGTTTTTGACCAAATTTCCTTCTGCCGCCAAGGCTGACGTGCTGATCACCGAAGTCGGGATACCGGCCTGACGGGCACACCAGTTGATGAAGATGGCGCACCACGCATAATTCGGATGACTTTTTGAGTACCAGTAACCGTATTCGGTGTAGTCGTTGGCGCCCTTGGTCATTCCGTTTAACTGGGAAAGGTTGTTGCCTTCGTAATAGCCCTCCTGCGACAATGCAATATTTACGATGTCCGTTCGTTGGTCACCGGTCAACTGCACGTTGCAAAGGGCGGTATAGTATTTGCTGGATTTATACGCGGCCGAAGGCTCGTAGGTCATCGTCAGCGCTTCGGTCGGAAATCCCATGCAAAATACGGTGCAGAGTAACAGTACCGTAAGCAAAAAGGAAAATAACCTTTTGATTTTCATAAGTGTTCCTTTCAACGTTCCTGTGTTTTATCGTTCAGCGGTAAGAACCGCTGCTTAAAATAATGCGTGCATTGACGATCGAACCGTCCTTTTCGGTAAGATCCATCGCTGTTGCGCCGATGATAGGCGAGGCGTCGGCAAGCTCGGAGGAATAAAAACCGCCCACAATAGTACCGTCATCTTTCATAAAGTTTTGATGATCGTAGGTCGAGCTTTTCTGCCCAAATTGCAGACGGACACCTTCGTATGTAACGCTAAAGCTGTTGCAATGCTCGTGCCCGACGAGAATGGAGTCAAACCCGCCGTCGTGGAAACTGTTCCAAACCTCAAGCGTTTGATCCCAAAGGGGACCGGATTCCGTTCCGGCATAGCCGAAATCACCGTCCGTTCCGATCTTTTCCAAATTGATCGGATTTTCATTCAGGTAACTGATGCCGACTTCATAACCGTATTTCTGCAAACCCATATTGAAAACAAAAGGCGGAATGTGGAAACAGGCGGTCAGCTTTACGTCGGAGTATTCCTTGCGCATTTTGGCGCTGAGATCGGTGTACCATTCAATTTGATCTTCTCCAAAACCGGGGTAATTTCGTGCGTGGCCGTTTTGATAACTCTTGTCACTCATATTGCCGCATCCGTTGGAATCCAGCATGAAGAAGACGCGCTTGTAAACGCCGCCTTGACGAACACCGCCGGTATAGTTGCCGTTGCCGGAAAGCTCACGCTGTTTGAACAGCGCATACTTGCTGTTGACAAACCGTTCACACTGCCAGTCAACACCCATTTCCGATTCATTGTCGTGGTTGCCGAAAACGGGTGCCCACGGAATTTTAAGACTATCCATAAAGCCGATTAACTCTTTCAGTGCGGCACCGGAATCGTCAAATTCACCGTAAACGTTACCGCCGGTCATCACGATCCAA
>JAKSQF010000248.1 GCA_024404235.1 Clostridia bacterium
GTAACCGCACCGAGCACGACCTCGGCAGAGATTTCGCTCAACGCCTTTAACGGTGCTACGGTCGATTTGAAGACCGATATCGTCAACGCTTACTTGGCAACTCCCATGGCACAGCAAACCAACTATGTTCGTAATTATCACCACACCACCAGCGGTTATCAGGATTATCAGAACATTTCTTTCCGCTGGTCAGATCTCGGCCAAAACAGCAGTTATACTGCATACTTTGCCGATAATGCCGATTTCGATAACGCCTTTATTGTCACCACCACGGCAAAGGAACTGTCGAAAAAGGTCGGCATCTTCGTTCCCGGAAAGACCTATTACTGGTTCGTAGCCGGCAACGATACCGGCGAATGCAGTGCGGTCGATACCTTCACTGCTTTGGATGCTCCGGCACGTTACATCACGGCCGGTGCCGTTACCAATATGCGTGACGAAGGCGGTTACACCACGGTTGACGGCAAAACGGTAAACTACGGCCTTGTCTACCGCGGCGCCGCATTGGATGAAGAACATTCTCACGTAGACGCTATGGCACGCAGTGTGTTCAAATATCTCGGCATCAAATCCGAAATCGAACTGCGTGGCGGTATCATTCATCGCAGGACCGGTTGGGACGACGGTAACTATAACGTCAATTACATCAACGCTACCGGTTATTCTCCGATTTTGAACCTTGATGCAGATCAAAAGGCGCAGTACAAGGCCACCTTTGAGGCTATGGCTGATCGCAGCAACTATCCGTTCTACTTCCACTGCTCGGCCGGTGCCGACCGCACGGGTACCTTCGGTTACTTGCTGAACGGTCTGTTGGGTGTTCCGTTTGAAACCTTGCGTGCCGATTATGAGCTGACCTCCTTTAGTGAAGTCGGTCGCCGCACGGCAGATGAATGGACGGATGGCGATTCGTTCGACCTGATGCACACTACGTTGATGGCACAGTACGGTGACGGCAGCGGGGATGTTTCCGCCGCAATTGAAAACTTCCTGATGCAGCACGTCGGTGTGGATAAAGCCACTTTGGATGCCATTAAGGTTATTATGCTGGAAAGCGATCCGTTAGATCTTGATTGCAGCGGTACAATTGATGCGGCCGACGTTCTCTTGCTGAAAGAAGCAATCTTGGCCGATTCTACTGCGGCTAAATTCGACATCAACGGCGACGGCGTCGTCGACGTTCGCGATTTGGTTCGCTTCAAGAAGTACTTGGCCGGTTAATGAAAACGAAAGCATAAAATTTGGCACTGTCCCAATTATGCGGACAGTGCCAAAAAGTTCCTATGATAGGTAAATATTAAATTTTAAGCAATGAACTGACTTCGGTATTCCATCGGAGTCAGTTTTGTTTTTGACTGAATTCGTTGGTAGTTGTAAGAATGTTTGTTTGCCGATCGTTTTTGACGGCAAATACACTCGGCTTTGCGGATAGAAGCGAACTATCCGGCTAAAGCGTTTTCGCAAGGATTTTCGCATCGTGACATTGACGGCGTTTAAGAATTTAAAAACCTTTCTGCTCTTTTATAATTTTCAACGCCTCGCCGACGTCCTTGACAACTTTTTTTGCCGATTGTTTTACTTCCGGCTTTGCGTTTTCTACTGCAAAGCCAAAAAAGGCTTCAAGCATAATTATATCGTTGTAATTATCGCCTGCGGTGAAAATATCTTCCTCTGCAATATTGTTTAATTTCGCATAATTTAAAATGCCGATTTTTTTATCAATGCCATAGGGCGGAATATCAACACAATGGCAATTCGGCATGGGATTTAGAATATCGCCGTATAGCTCTCTGATTTTTTTGGCGGCCAGATTGGCGGTTTCGTCATTTTTCATGGACGAATTCATATGCGAAAATCGCGATAAATGCATCGCTTCTCCCGCCTTTTTAAGGCGGGATACGTCATATCGTTCGTTTTCGAAAACAACGCTTAATTCCTCGCCGAAGCTTTCAACGATCTCCTGCGTTTTTTCTATTATATTATGATGGTTTTCAGCACTTTGATGCAATAGAATGTCACCTTTATTATCAAGGATGATGGATCCGTTTAATATAATGGCAAAGTCAAATTCAACGTCATACTTTTCCAAAAGCGAAAGAATACTTCTGTCCCTGCCGGTTGCAACACCGAAAAGGTTACCGCTTTCTCTGAAAGCTTTTATTTGTGCTTTTGTTTCCCGTGATACGCCTACG
>JAKSQF010000249.1 GCA_024404235.1 Clostridia bacterium
TCGGTTTCGGGATCACTGATACTACCGCACCCCAAAAATGCGCCTCGCACAAAAACGGCCATTGCCTTTTCGTCCTGCAGGATCTCTTCGGGGAACGGCTCGTCAGCCATGCCGAAATCATAACCCGCCAAAATGCGCAGGCGATCGGTTTCATTGGGAACGGATGCCCGAAAAGTCGGACGCTTTCCCCCACCGCTTTCAAGTTGTGTTTCGGCGTTGTAGGTGATTTTCAACAGGTTTACATAATACTTTGCAACCGTTTCATTTCCGGTCTGCATTGAAATTCTTTTGAACGAAAACGCGCGACCGAAAAGCAGAAAGCCATAGGTCAGCGGACGGCACAATGCTTTGGGGGTGCGCAGTTCGGTCAATGCGTTTTTTATATCGGCACAAAAGGACAATCCGCCCACCCCTTTCGCATAATTTAATAATTATTCTCTGCCGACCGAGAGCACTTCAGGTTCAAGCAAAACACCGCTTTCATTCAAAACGGTTTTCTGAATTTGTGCAATCAAATCTTTTACGTCTTGTGCCGTGGCACCGCCGTGATTGATGATAAATCCGGCGTGTTTTTCGCTGACGGATGCACCGCCGACCGAAGCGCCTTTTAAGTTGGCCTGTTCGATCAAGGCACCGGCAAAATGCCCTTGCGGACGCTTAAAAACACTACCGGCACTTGGGTATTCCAGCGGTTGTTTATCCTTGCGACGACCCAAAAGTTCTTCCATACGTTCGCTGATTTTCGAATGTTCATCCTGCGCCAGTTTGACGGTTACGGACACAACGATCCAACCGTTTTCACGGAAGATACTGGTGCGGTAGCCCAAGCGCATTTCCTCTGCCGAAAGGGTGTGTTCCTCCCCGTTTGCATCAATGCAGCGTGCAGAACTGACGACCTGCGACATCTCACCGCCGTAGGCACCTGCATTCATAAAAAGTGCGCCGCCGACACTACCGGGAATACCGTAGGCAAATTCCATTCCGGCAAGGGATTCATCCCGCGCAAAAAGGCAAAGGGACGACAGAGATGCACCGGCCTCGCAGGTGACATAATCCCCGTTACGAGATATAGCGGTCATCCCGCCTAAAGACAACGTGATACCGGCAATACCATTATCCGAAACCAAAAGATTGGAGCCGCGCCCCAGACAGAAAACCGGCACATCCGCCGATTTTGCACAGCGCATAACGGTTTTCAGTTGTTCCAAGGTATTGACCGTTACCAGCGCATCGGCATTACCGCCGATGCGAAAGGTGGTGTGCCTGCTCATCGGTTCGTTTTCGAGAACCGAAATATTTTTGGCTTTCAGCGTATTTAATAGCTGTTTCAAAGGGTAATCCCCCGTTCTGTTTGATTATTTGCGGTAAAGATCGCAAAGATATGCCGCACCGATGATGCCGGCATCGTTTGCCAAGGCCGCCGGACGGATTTCCGGCTTTTTAGTCATGAAACGACCGTAGTTTTCGCCCTCAACAAAAGCGCAAATCGGATCGGTCAAAGTTTTGCCTTCATTGGAAATTCCGCCGCCGATACAAACAACGTCCGGCTGGAAGATGTTGACGATATTGGCGATACCGACCGCCACAAATTCACAGTAGCGATCCACGACCATGCGGCCGACCGGATCACCCTTACGCATAGCTTCAAAGGCCGTTCTGCCGCTGACGTTTTCCAAATCGTTTTCGCACAGTTTCCACATCAACCCGTTCGGGTAACGGTGCATAGCCTGTTTGGTTTGGCGAATCAGCGCCGTTGCCGAAGCGTATGCTTCCCAACAGCCGTGACGGCCGCAGGTACAACGCTCACCGTTCATCTGAATAACGGTATGTCCGAGTTCCGCACCGGCGTGGTTACTGCCGGAATAGATCTTGCCGTCAACAATCACGCCGCCGCCGACACCCGTTCCGAGTGTGACAGCCACAAAGTTTTTCGTGCCCTTGCCTGCGCCGGCAATATATTCACCGTAAGCCGCGGCATTGGCGTCATTTTCAACATAAAACTCTTTTCCGATGCGCTTTTTCAGTTCTTCACACAGCGGCAAATCAAAAAATCCGAGGTTATTGGAGTACACGACAATACCGTTTTCCGGATCGATCGAACCGGGAGAGCCGATACCGAAAGCGTCAATATCATCCATCGTAAGTCCTGCATCTTCAACCGCCATTGCAACGGTTTTTGCCA
>JAKSQF010000025.1 GCA_024404235.1 Clostridia bacterium
ACGAGGCCATCGCCGCTGCGAACGAAGGCTATAAGGCCGTTCGTAAAATGAGCGTCGAACAGCGTGAAAAGATCATCACCGCTATCCGTAAGCTCACCCGTGAAGAAGCCCCCATTTTGGCACAGATCGGTGTTGCCGAAACCGGTATGGGCAAGGTCGAGCATAAGCGCTTAAAGCACATTTTGGTTGCTGATAAGACCCCCGGTACTGAAGATATCGTCAGCGAAGCCAAGACCGGTGACAACGGTCTGACCCTCGTCGAAATGGCACCGTTCGGTGTTGTCGGTGCAATTACACCGTCCACCAACCCGAGCGAGACCGTTATCTGCAACAGCATCGGTATGATCGCTGCCGGCAACGGCGTTGTATTTAATCCGCATCCGGGTGCTATTTGCACCTCCAACTATGCGGTTGACCTTGTAAACCGTGCCTGCTTCTCGGCAGGCGGCCCCAAGGTTTTGGTCGCTTCTATGGATAAGCCCACACTCGAATCGGCCGATATTATGTATAAGCATCCGCTCGTTCGTATGCTGGTTTGCACCGGCGGTCCGGGTGTTGTTCGTTCGGTACTGTCCTCCGGCAAAAAGGCCATCGGTGCCGGCGCCGGTAACCCGCCCGTCATCGTCGATGATACCGCCGATATCGTCAAGGCCGGTAAGGATATTATCGACGGTTGTACCTTTGATAACAACCTGCCCTGCATTGCAGAAAAGGAAGTTTTCGCTTTCAGCAATATCAAGGATCGCCTGATTTCCGAAATGCTGAAAAACGGCGCTTATATGATTTCGACCGCACAGGCCGACGCACTGGCTCAGGTCGTTTTGGTTGAAGTGACCGATAAAAAGACCGGTGCTAAGAAGAAACAGATCAACCGTAAATGCGTCGGTCGTGACGCCAAGGTGTTGCTTGATAAAATCGGCGTAAAGGTCGGCGACGATATTCGCTGCATCATTTGTGAAGCCGATTTCGATCATCCCTTCGTTCAAACCGAATTGATGATGCCCATTCTGCCCATCGTCAGCGTACCGGATATCGACACCGCCATTGATATGGCTGTTAAGGCCGAACACGGCAACCGCCACACGGCACACATGCACTCGAAGAACGTGGATCACCTCTCGCGCTTTGCGGCCGCTGTTGAAACCACCATCTTTGTTAAGAATGCACCGTCCTATGCCGGTATCGGCTTCGGCGGTGAAGGTCACGCCACCTTTACCATTGCCGGCCCCACCGGTGAAGGCTTGACCAGTGCCCGCAGCTTTACCCGTAAGCGTCGCTGCGTTATGGCCGACAGCTTCCGCATCATCTGATATAAAGGAGTTTCCTGCTATGGATATCAATGTTTCCGCCGTTGCTGAGGCGGTCATGAAAATACTCGAGCAAAGCGGCTCGGCCGATACCGGCGATATTCCGGTCGGCATCTCCAACCGCCATATCCACTTGACGCGCGAGCACGTCGAAGCACTGTTCGGCAAGGGATATGAACTGGCTCCGCTCAAGGATCTTTCCCAACCGGGACAGTTTGCCTGCAAGGAACAGCTGACCATCGTCGGCCCGTCGATGCGCCCGATCGAAAAGGTGCGTATTTTAGGGCCGGAGCGTCCGGCTTCGCAGGTCGAAATTTCCCGTACCGATTCCTACGTGTTAAAGGTAAAGCCGCCCGTCCGTGAAAGCGGTGACGTTGCCGGCAGTGCCCCCATCACGTTGATCGGCCCCAAGGGAACGGTCACCTTGAACGAGGGTTGCATCATTGCCAACCGCCACATCCACATGAGTGTGGAGGACGGTCAGAAATACGGCGTAAAGGACGGCGACTACGTTACCGTTGACGTGTTAAGCGAACGCCGCACCCGTTTTTACGACGTACAGGTGCGTGTCAGCCCGAAATTCCGCTTAGAAATGCACCTCGATACCGATGATGCCAATGCCGCCGCTTTGAAAAACGGCTCGCAGGTCAAAATCGTGGAAATTCAGAAATAATTTTTTGTCCCCGTACTCGGTACGGGGATTTTTTTATCGGCACATATTTTTCAAAAAGCTTTCATACAATGAAACAGACCTTTCCGGGAGTTGATCGTATGAAAGTTCATTCCGGCAATCGAGCCGTCGTGTTAGGGGAGTATATCATCGAAACGGGGGCGACCGTCCGTGCCGCCGCCAAGGTGTTTCGGGTCAGTAAATCGACCGTGTTCAAGGACGTGACCGAACGCCTGCGTCAGGAAAATCCGCAGATGTATCGTGACGTTAAAAAGGTGCTTGAAAAGAATAAAAGTGAACGGCATATCCGCGGCGGTCTTGCGACAAGGCGAAAGTATAAGGGAATATAGCATAAGTTTTTTTAAAAAAAGGTTGACAGCCCAACAAATCGGTGCTATACTTATAGAAAATTGTAAAGGCTGTGACGAAGTCCGTCTGTATCAGCAACTTTTCAGAGAGTCGGTGGCCGCTGAAAACCGATATTTTGCGATACAAGATTATCCCTTCCGAGCCGAAGTGCTGAACGGTTAAACCCATTAAGTGCTTCCGTTTTGCCGCGTAAAGGCATAAGGATTGATAGATCCTGAGTGACGGTTTTCACCGTAATTTGAGTGGTACCGCGGATGTTGATTATAACACCCGTCTCAAAGAAATTTGAGACGGGTGTTTTTTGTTTTTGAAAGGGAGGAACAGGAATGACAAACGAATCCGAAAAATTATTGGCGGTGGCCGGCCGAATTCGCGAAATGCGTGAGATTTCGGGTTACACTGCAGAACAGATGGCTGAAAAAACCGAAGTTTCCGTACAGGAGTATTCGGATTACGAAGCCGGAAAGGTGGACTTCCCGTTCACCTTTATCCATAAGTGCTCGTTGGCTTTCGGCATCGGCATTACCGATTTGCTGGAGGGTAGCAGTGCGCACTTGTCTTCCTATACCGTCACCCGCAAGGGTCAGGGTCAGGAAACCGCAAAAGAGGACGGCATCACCATTCAAAATCTGGCACCGAAGTTTGCAAAAAAACTTTCCGAGCCTTATTTTGTTCGTTATGAATACAACGAGGAATTGCAGAATAAACCGATCCATCTGACGACCCACTCGGGTCAGGAATTCGACTACGTGATGAGCGGCAGTCTGAAGGTGCAGGTCGGCGACCACGTTGAATGCCTGAACGAAGGCGACAGCATCTACTATAACTCGTCCACACCGCACGGTATGATCGCCGTTGACGGAAAGGACTGTCTGTTCTTGGCTGTTGTTCTGCCGGGTGAAAAGCAGACCGAAAGCGTCATCCGCAGTACCTTTAAACAGAAAACCGGCACCACGCAGAAGATGGTCAGCGATGATTTCATCCACGTAACCGAGGACGAAAACGGCGCACCGGTAAAAATCGAATTCACCAACGAAAATCAATTCAACTTTGCGTTCGACGTCGTTGACAAAATCGCAAAACGTGATCCGCAGAAACTCGCAATGCTCCACATTGCCAAGGATCATACCGAACGCCGCTTCACCTTTGACGATATGAAGCGCGCTTCCGCACAGTGTGCCAACTACTTTAAGTCGCTCGGCATCAAGAAGGGCGACCGCGTCATGCTGGTGCTGAAGCGTCATTATCAGTTCTGGTTTGCCATTCTCGGTCTGCATAAGTTGGGGGCAATCGCCATTCCGGCAACCTGCCAGTTGCAGGCACACGACTTTGATTACCGCTATAAATCTGCCGGCGTGAAGGCCATTCTTTGTACGGCCGACGGTGACGTTGCCCATCAGGCCGAAATCGCCGCCGCAGATTGCGATACCCTTGAACACAAGATTTTGGTCGGCGGCAGCCGTGAGGGTTGGCACGATTTCGATGCCGAATATAACCTTTACAGCGCCCACTATTACCGTGATGCCGACACGGCCTGCGGCGAAGATTTAATGCTGATGTTCTTCACCTCCGGCACGACCGGTTATCCGAAGATCGCCGCCCACAGCTATAAATACGCTTTGGGTCACTATATGACCGCCAAATACTGGCACGGTGTCGAGCCGGACGGCCTGCACTTTACCATTTCCGATACCGGTTGGGGTAAGGCTTTGTGGGGTAAACTGTACGGTCAGTGGTTAAGTGAAGGCGCCGTCTTCACCTACGACTTTGACCGCTTTGATGCGGCCGATATCCTGCCGATGTTTGCAAAGTATCAAATCACTTCCTTCTGCGCACCGCCTACCATGCTTCGTATGATGGTGCGTGAGGATATTTCCAAATACGATTTCTCGTCGGTCCGTCACATGACCACCGCCGGCGAAGCCCTCAACCCCGAGGTCTACCGCTTATTTGAAAAGGCGACCGGCCTGCAGATTTTGGAAGGCTTCGGCCAGACCGAAACCACCCTTTCCATTGCCAACTTTATCGGCAAGCCGCATAAGCTCGGCTCTATGGGACAGGCCAGCCCGCTTTACGATATCAAGCTGATGGATCCGGACGGCAACTTTGTGCCGGTCGGTGAATCGGGCGAAATCGTCATCAACACACAAAACGGTGCACCCTGCGGTCTGTTCAGCGGATATTATAACGACCCCGAAAAGACCGAAGAAGCTTGGCACGACGGTTACTATCACACCGGCGATATCGCTTGGATGGACGAAGACGGCTTCCTGTACTACGTCAGCCGTGCCGACGACGTTATCAAGTCCTCCGGCTACCGTATCGGGCCGTTTGAAATCGAAAGCGTTATTATGGAACTGCCCTACGTTTTGGAATGCGGTGTTTCGGCCGCTCCCGATGAGGTTCGCGGTCAGGTCGTCAAGGCCAGCATCGTGCTGGTAAAGGGCACCGAGCCGACCGAGGAACTGAAAAAGGAAATTCAGAACTACGTCAAGACCAACACGGCGCCTTATAAGTATCCCCGTATCGTCGAATTCCGTGACAGCCTGCCCAAGACTATCAGCGGTAAAATTCAGCGTAATAAGCTGTAAGGTGATTTTATGGATTTCAAAAGGATTACGCTGTTCTGCGGTCATTACGGCAGCGGCAAGACCAATATCGCATTAAACTACGCCTATTTGTTGCGTAAAGAAACCGAAAAGGTCGTCATTGCCGATTTGGATATTGTCAATCCGTATTTTCGTACCGGTGACAGCGCAGACGATTTGAAAGCACGGGATATTCGGCTGATCATTTCGCCCTACGCCGGCAGTAACGTGGATATTCCCGCCCTACCGCAGGAAATGTACGCCATTACCGATGATCCGTCGCTGACCTGCGTGATCGACGTCGGCGGGGACGACCGCGGCGCATTGGCGCTGGGGCGTTTGGCACCGGCAATTTTAGAAGAAAACAACTACGAAATGTTGTTTGTTATCAACGGCAACCGTCCGCTGACCCGCACCGTCGAGGATACGGTCGAAGTCATGCGTGAAATCGAGTATGCCGGCGGTATTCCGTTTACAGCCATCGTCAACAACACCAACCTTGGGCGGGAAACCACCGCCGAAGGGGTGTTGGCGTCGGAAGAATATGCAAAGGCAGTGTCCGAACAAACGGGTCTGCCCATCAAAATGACCTGTGCTTTCGGCACGGTCGCACGGGAACTGGAAGGGAAGATCCCACACCTTTTCCCCTTGGAATTGCAATCAAAAATTGAATAAAGAATGTGAAAAGAGGGAGTTGTACCAAATGGCAAAGTTAACATTTAAAACCGATAACTGCAAAGGTTGCGGGCTTTGTATTGATGTTTGTCCGAAGGGCGTTTTGGCGCTGGCACAGGACAAGATCAATAAAAAAGGACATCATCCGGCAGAAGCAGTCAATCCGGATGCCTGCATCGGTTGCGCGTTCTGCGCTACCATGTGCCCCGACTGTATTATCAAGGTAGAAAGGTGAGGAAAAATGGCAAATAAAGTTTTGATGAAGGGAAATGAAGCAATCGCCGAAGCTGCTATCATCGCAGGCTGTCGGCATTACTTCGGTTACCCCATTACGCCGCAGACCGAAATTGCAGCGTACATGGCAAAGAAAATGCCGAAAATCGGCGGAACGTTTTTACAGGCGGAAAGTGAAATTGCCGCCATCAATATGGTTTACGGTGTAGCCTCTACCGGCCACCGCGTAATGACCTCTTCTTCCAGCCCCGGTATTTCGCTGAAAAGTGAAGGCCTTTCCTATCTGGCAGGTGCCGATATGCCCGCCTTTGTCGTCAACGTTCAGCGTGGCGGCCCGGGTCTCGGCGGTATTCAGCCCAGTCAGGCCGACTATTTTCAGTCCACCCGCGGCGGCGGTCACGGCGACTATCACATGATCGTTTTAGCTCCCGCTTCGGTTGAAGAAATGGCCGCGTTGACCGTTAAGGGCTTTGAATTGGCTGACGAATACCGTATGACCTCGATGATTTTGGCCGACGGTACGATCGGTCAGATGATGGAGCCGGTCGACCTCGACGGTTTGAAGGTAAATCCCGCCCCCGAAAAGCCGTGGGCAACCGTCGGTACCGATTGCAAGCGCTTCCACAATATCACCAACTCGCTGTCCTTGGTTCCTACCGAATTGGAACAGCAGAACTTTGATCGTTATAAGAAGTATGACGTTATCAAGGAAAAGGAAGTTATGTATGAAGAATACATGATGGACGATGCCGAAATCTGCATTGTGGCATTCGGTATTGCCTCCCGTGTTTCCAAAAACGCCATCAACGAAGCCCGTAAGAAGGGCATCAAGGTCGGTCTTATTCGTCCGATCACCCTGTGGCCGTTCCCCGAAAAGGTCCTGCACGACACCGTTGGTAAGTGCCACACCTATATTTCGGTCGAAATGTCTATGGGTCAGATGATCGAAGACGTCAAGCTTTCAACCGAATGTCGCGGCAAGTACGTCCTGTGTAACCGTGCCGGCGGTATGATCCCGTCGCCCGAACAGGTATTGGCCGCAATTGAAGAAGCAAACAAAGGAGGTGCGAAATAATGGTCGTTTTTGATAAACCGCACGCATTGGCGGATATCCCGCTGCACTACTGTCCGGGTTGTACCCACGGCATCGTTCACCGCTTGGTGGCGGAAGCTATTGACGAGCTCGGTATCGAAGGCCGCACCATCGGTATCGCACCGGTTGGTTGCTCGGTTATGGCTTATGACTATTTTAACTGCGATATGATCGAAGCCGCGCACGGCCGTGCACCGGCTGTTGCTACCGGCGTTAAGCGTGCCGATCCCGACCGCCACATCGTTTTCACCTATCAGGGTGACGGTGACTTGGCTTCCATCGGTATGGCCGAAACAGTACACGCCGCCGCCCGCAACGAAAACATCACCGTTATTTTCATCAATAACGCAATCTACGGTATGACCGGCGGCCAGATGGCACCGACTTCCTTGCCGGGTCAGGTCACCCAGACCTCACCCTACGGCCGTGATACCAACCATTGCGGTTTCCCGATCCGTGTTTGCGAAATGCTTTCGCAGGTCGAGGGCGCAGGTTATCTCGAACGTGTTGCCGTTAATAACGTAAAGAACGTTAAAAACGCCAAAAAGGCGATCTTAAAGGCTTTCAAAAATCAGGTCGAAGGCAAGGGCTTCTCTTTGGTAGAGGTCATTTCCTCCTGCCCGACCAACTGGGGTCTTACGCCGAAAAAGGCTTTGGAATGGATCGACGAAAAAATGATCCCGTATTATCCGCTCGGTGTTTATAAGGACCGTGCGGCAGATGAGGAGGCGGCAAAATGAGTACCAATAACTATCTTTTTGCAGGCTTCGGCGGACAGGGTATCCTGTTTGCCGGCAAATTGCTGGCTTATAAGGGCTTGATCGACGAAAAGCAGGTCAGTTGGCTGCCCTCTTACGGTCCGGAAATGCGTGGCGGTACGGCAAGCTGCAGCGTTATCGTCAGCGATACGCCGGTCGGCTCGCCCATCGTCTCCAACCCCGATACCTTGATCGTTATGAACCTGCCGTCCTTGGACCGTTACGAGGACGCCGTCGTTCCGGGCGGTACCATCTTTATGGATTCCACCCTGATCGAACGTCCCGTCAAGCGTGACGACGTCACGGTTTACGCCGTTCCGGCAACCCGTTTGGCTTCCGAAAACGGCATTCCCACCCTTGCCAATATGATTTTGATGGGCAAGGTGCTGTCGGTTATGGGTGAATACCCGTCCGATTCCGTTGAAGCGGCACTGGGCAAGGTTATCTCGGCCCGCCACGCCGATAAACTGGATATCAATCGCCGTGCATTACAGCTCGGTGCAGAATATTGATAGGGAGGAAAACTGTTATGGAAATTAAAATTACAAAGGCCGACCAGTTAAAGGCCAAACCCGATCCCAATACGCTGGGATTCGGTCAGATTTTCACCGATCATATGTTCATGATGGATTATGACCGCGACCTTGGTTGGCACGATGCCCGCATCGTACCGTTCGGCAATCTTTCGCTGCATCCGGCTTCTACGGCTCTGCACTACGGCTCCGAGATTTTCGAAGGCTTAAAGGCTTACCGCCGTGCCGACGGTAAGGTTCAGCTCTTCCGTCCGATGGAAAACATCCGTCGTATGAATAATTCGGCCGAGCGCCTGTGCCTGCCGCAGATTCCGGAAGACGTTGCTTTGCAGGTTCTTACCACTTTTGTGGAACTGGAACAGGATTGGACCCCGTCCAACCCCGGCACCTCGCTGTATCTTCGTCCGTTTATGTTCGGTAACGACGAAAGCCTCGGCGTTCACTCGGTCAAGCATGCCACTTACGTGATCATTGCTTCTCCGGTGGGCAGCTATTATAAAGAAGGTATCAACCCCGTTCGCATCATGATCGAAGCGGACGACGTCCGTGCCGTTCGCGGCGGTACCGGCTATGCCAAGTGCGGCGGTAACTATGCCGCCAGTAACCGTGCCGGTGAAAAGGCCGAACAGCAGGGCTATTCGCAGGTTCTGTGGCTTGATGGTGTAGAACGCAAGTACATCGAAGAAGTCGGCGCAATGAACGTTATGTTCAAAATCAGCGGCAAAATCGTCACCCCGAAGCTGACCGGCTCCATTCTGCCGGGTATCACCCGTAAGTCCTGCATTGAAGTGCTGAAAAACGAAGGCTACACCGTTGAAGAGCGTCTGCTCTCGGTTGACGAGCTTGGCGAAGCACTCAAGAGCGGTGCTTTGGAAGAGGCTTGGGGCTGCGGTACGGCGGCCGTCGTTTCCCCGATTGGCGAGCTGAACTACCTCGGTGAAAAGTTCATCATCAATAACGGTGAAATCGGTAAAGTCACCCAGCACCTGTACGATACCTTAACCGGTATTCAGTGGGGCAAGCTGGAAGACACCTACGGCTGGACTTATCCCATCGACTGATTTAATCGAAACAAAAAAACGACCCTGTGAAGGGTCGTTTTTTTATGCTTATAAGGGTTGCTGTCGGAAAAGTTTATCAATCCCCGAATTCGGCTTTAATTCTTTCGTCTTAACCGTCATTCACCGACAGCTTTCGCCGTCTTAAACAGTGTGAAATGCCGCTTGCGACATCCCGCAATTTTTTACATATAAAAAAATAAAATAACAGAATAAAAACCTTTGCTTTTCGATTGATTTGTGCTATAATGAGAAATGTATAAATATATGTTGGGGGTGTCTGCCGTGAAAATCAAAAAAATCCTTTTTGCCGCGCTGTCGGCGGTACTTTGCGCCCTGCTTTCCGGGTGCGAGCTTTTTCCGGCAAATACCGATGAATTGCTCAGCCCGCCGGCTCTTACCGGCGACTATGCCCCCATTGAACAGGCATTGAAAAAGGCGGCTAAAAACTATACTCTGCACTATCCTTCGGCGGGGGAATACCGTTCGGCCTTTGTTTTGCAGGATCTTGATAGCGACGGCCGTCAGGAAGCAATTGCCTTTTACAGCAAAACTGATGATGAAATGCACATCAACGTCATTTGTGAGGATGAAAAAAACAAATGGCGTTCGGTGGACGATCTGACCATTACCGCCGGCGACGTGGAGCGTATCGAGTTCTGCGATCTCGATCAGGACGGCGTCAAGGAAATTTTGGTCGGGTGGGAGGTTCTTCCGCTGACCGATAAGCAGTTGGCTGTTTACCGCCTTGTAAACCGCAAATTACAGCAGCAGCAAATATTCCCTTATACCGATTTCGTTTGTTGCGATTTGGATACGGACGGGCAGACCGAAATCTTTGTGCAGACGATCAACACGGCCGAAAATACCAATACCGCTACCGTTTACCGCGCGGTCGGTAACGACGTGGTGGCCGCGGCCGATTGCCCGATGGATTGCAAGGTGCAGAAAATCTATTCACAAACGCCCGTTCTTTTGGAGGACGGCACACAGGCAATCTACGTTGACGAGGTTAAAAGTGCCGGTGCGGTGACCGAGGTTTTGTTTATGCAAAGCGGCAAGCTGATTAACCCGTTGTTGGAATATGCCGCTACCGAAAACGTGCAGACCGTCCGTTCGGCATCGCTGATGTGTACGGATATTGATCAGGACGGTCGGCCGGAAATTCCGGTTGCCAAGGAAATTACTTCGGTGGACAGTCAAAACGCCGAAAAGGCCTACTACACCGTTTGGTGCAGTTTTACCGGCACCTCGCTGCTGCCGGTCAAAACCGTTATAATCAATCAGGCAGACGGATATTCCATCGAATTGCCGGAGCAATGGGTCGATCACATTGCCGTAATGAAGGACAGCAACCTGCGTACCCGTCTGTTTTTTGCCTGTGACGATGCCGGTCATCCAACCGTTGAACTGTTTGAATTGGCGGCATACAGCATCAATATTTGGGATGCCAAAATGTTCAACCGACCCATCGGTTACGAGGAATACCTGCGCACATCGAACAGCGTGATCGTCGGTAAGGTCGTGCTGTCGGATAATGCACTGGCTACGACGTCTGAAAGTTTGAAAAAAATGCTTGTTATAAACGAATAAGGGAGGAAATCGGCATTGAAACGAATTTTGATTGTCGAGGATGAAGCGGCCATCCGCGAATTTGAAGCCATTAACCTAAAGCGTGCCGGATATGAAGTGATCGAGGCCGGCTCGGGAGAAGAGGCACTGTCGATTTACGATAACGACGTTATCGGCTTTGATATTGCCCTGCTGGACGTTATGATGCCGGGTATGGACGGCTTCACGCTCTGCAAGGAATTGCGCAGTCGCAGCGAGTCGATCGGCATTATCATGCTGACGGCAAAGTCGCAGGAAATGGATAAAATCAGCGGTTTGATGATCGGTGCGGATGATTACATCACCAAACCCTTCAGCCCGACCGAATTGTTGGCCCGTGTGGATTCACTTTCCCGCCGTGTTGCCATTCATTCGGGCAAAACCCCCGTCGTGACGGACGAGATCCGTTTGGGTGAATTTGTGCTGAACCTGCGCCGCCGAACCCTTTCAAAGTCGGGACAAAACGTGGAACTGACACAGGTCGAATTCCAGATGATGGAATACTTTTTCACCTCGCCCGATACGGCCCTCAGCCGAAACGATATTTTGACCAAGGTTTGGGGAAGCGGTTATTTCGGCGAAGAAAAAATCGTCGACGTCAATATCCGTCGTTTGCGTATGAAGATCGAAAAAGACCCGTCCCGCCCGCAACATTTGGTTACGGTTTGGGGTATGGGCTATAAGTGGAACACCGAAAGCGAATAAAATAACCGATTGCCGTAAAACAGAAGGGAGGCGACGTTACCTATGAATTTTGAACTCAAATTTAAAAGTATTGCAACAAGGTGGTTTTTCAGCATCTTTTTGGCCGTCGCCGCTGTTGTACTTGTTTTTGCGGTCGCTTTTTCGGCCAGCTACAGCTCCATTTACGTAGAGCGTATGGAATCGCTTGCGGGGGAGTATACGCACGAATTTTCGGCGCTGGAATCCTGCGGCTTTTCCGATTTTGCCGATACGGCAGTTGCTATGAGCGAATCCTTTGAGCATAAGGACCGTTTGGAGGTACAACTTTTTGATCGGGACGGCAGAATGATCGTTTCCACCGCCGGTTTTGAGGTGCGGGGCGAAAAAATGCCCGACTATCAGGCGTCTTTAAGCAATGCCAATCACCGTGCAACCTATAAGGGTAAAAATTCTGCCGGGGAGGAAATCCTTGCGGGAACGGTCGGTATTTACAACGAGGGCGGCAGTTACCTCGGCGCCTATCGGTGGGTCACCTCTATGAAGGCTGCCAACCGTCATATTATGGTCGTCATCGGCCTGATGATGTTGCTTTTCGTGGCTATTCTGGCTATTTCGGCTGTTTCCGGCATCTACTTTATTAAATCTATCGTTCTGCCGATACGTGACGTCAGTAATGCGGCACGAAAAATTGCGGCGGGCGATTTTAACGCAAAAATCGAAATCAAGAAAAACGATGAAATCGGTGAGCTGTGCGATACCATCAACTATATGGCATCCGAATTAGCCGCTGCCGATACGATGAAAAACGACTTTATTTCGTCCGTTTCGCACGAACTGCGCACCCCGCTTACGGCTATTCGCGGTTGGGGTGAAACCGCCAAAATGTCCATCGGCTACGACGATGCGCTGGTTACTCGCGGACTTGACGTTGTCCTTTCCGAAAGTGACCGTCTTTCCGGCTTGGTGGAAGATCTGCTCGATTTTTCAAGAATGCAGAACGGCAAGCTGACGGTCAACGAACCGCAGCCGCTGGATATTTCCGAACTGCTTTCCTCGGCCGCAGGTATGTATACCGAGCTTGCCCGTCAGCAGGGTATTGAGGTTTCCTACACTCCGCCGAGCGAGCCGTCCATCGTTATGGGCGACCGTGACCGCTTAAAGCAGGTCTTTATCAATATCATCGACAATGCCGTGAAATATTCCGAAAAAGGCGGTCTGGTACTGGTCGTGCAGTCCCGTGAAGAGGGCTTTGTTCACGTTCAGGTCAAGGATACCGGCGTCGGTATTCCGGCCGAGGAAATCGACCGCGTGAAGGAAAAATTCTTTAAATCGAATAAAACCGTGCGCGGCAGCGGCATCGGCCTTGCCGTTGCGGACGAGATCATAAAACAGCATAACGGACTTTTGGTTATTGAAAGCACCGAGGGTGTCGGCACGACGGTCACCGTTGTTTTGCCGGCATACGAGGAGGAAGAAGCCATCCAAACCGAGCAACTGCCGGCGGTTGAAAACGAAGCCGAGCCGTTGCAGACGTTGCCGGAAGTAACGGAAAACGAAGAAGATAAGGAGAATTTACAGAATGGGTAAATGCAGCAAATACACGTCCATCGGCGGTCAGGCACTGATCGAGGGCATTATGATGAAAAGCCCCGAAAAGACGGCACTTGCCGTCCGCAAGCCGGATCGCACGATCGATATTTCGTATCTCGATTCCAAGCCTGCCGGAAAAGTCGCCAAAATCCCCGTCATCCGCGGCGTGGTGACCTTTGTAAAATCCATGATCCAAGGTTACAAAGCGATGATGCTTTCGGCCGACATTTCCGGCTTTACGGATTTGGAAGAGGACGGCGATCAGCCGAAAACCGAAAAGCAGGAAAAGAAGAATAACGCCATTATCAACGCCGTAATGGTCATCGGCACGGTGCTTGGCGTTGTGTTGGCAATCGGACTTTTCGTCTTTTTGCCGAGCTTTATCGTCCGCGGCATTGAAAAACTGGCGGGCAAAAACCCCGCCGATTATAAAATCGTCAACTCTTGTATCGAGCAGATCATCAAGCTGATCATTTTCGTGGCCTACGTTTGGGCGGTTTCGCTGATGAAGGATATCAAGCGGGTGTTTATGTACCACGGTGCTGAGCATAAGACTATTTTCTGCTACGAAAAGGGTCTTCCGCTGACGGTGGAAAACGTCCGCCCGCAGCGCCGTTTCCATCCCCGTTGCGGCACTTCGTTCTTAATTTTGATGATTTTGGTCAGTATGCTGTTGACCATTCTGCTGCAACTGATTTTCCCGTCGGTATACAACCACCTTGCTTTGTGGACGGTGGCAAAACTGCTGATGATCCCGCTTATCTGCGGCGCCGGTTACGAGGTTTTGCGTATGTGCGGAAAATATGATAACCGCTTTACCAAAATCGTTTCGGCCCCCGGTATGTGGTTGCAACGTTTAACTACTAAAGAGCCGGCTGACGAAATGATCGAAATCGCTATTGCCGCCCTGCGTGCCTGCGAGCCGGAAAATCCCGACGTTGACCGCAGTGTTGACGAACAACTTGACGAACAACTCGCCGCACAGGAAGAATCGGCCGAGGCAATCGTAAAGGAAATCGTGCAGGACGTGTTGGAAACACCGAAAGAGGAAACCGAATGACCGTTTTTGAAGCGTATAATCACTGTAAAAAAAAATTGGAGGTTGCCGGCGTGCCGGATTACGGCTTTGAAGCCCGTGCGCTTTTGCGCAAGGCGACCGGCTACACCAATGCGCAGATTCTGTCGAAATACAATCAACCGCTGACGACCTTTCAGCAGAATAACCTAATCGCTATGATCCACCAGCGGGAGGCCCGCTATCCGCTGCAGTATATGTTCGGTGAATGGGACTTTTACGGTCTGCCGTTTCGGGTGGGTCCCGGTGTGCTGATCCCCCGTGCCGATACCGAAACCGCGGTGGAACAAGCGTTGGATTTGCTGAAAGAAACCGAATCTCCAAAGGTACTGGATCTTTGTGCCGGTAGCGGATGCATCGGTATTTCCATTGCCAAAAACCGTTCGGATGCGACCGTTTCCATGGTTGAAAAGTATAAAGAGGCATTGCGGTATCTGGAACAGAATATCGAACTGAACGAGGTCAAAAACTGTACTGTCGAGCAGGCCGATATTTTTGAAAACCCGCTTGCCGACGGCAAATATCATCTGATCATTTCCAATCCGCCTTACGTCGAGGCCGAGGAAATGCCTACGCTTCAGCCCGAGGTCGGGTACGAACCGGACACCGCTCTTTACGGCGGCGAGGACGGACTGATGTTTTACCGTGCAATCATCGACGGATATAAAAACAGTCTGTTGCCCGGCGGTCATATCGTGTTCGAGGTCGGTGAAAGGCAGGCCGCCGCTGTTTGCGGAATGCTTTTGGAGGCCGGCTTTGAAACGGTCGATACCAAAACCGATCTGAACGGTGTCGTGAGGGTAGTTTTCGGGACAGCAAAATCGTTAGAATAAAGATAACGGCTTAGCCGATTTTCGATAACGGAGGATTTTAATTATGGCAAAAGAAAATAAAGCACCGGTCGCCGCTTCGGGTGACAAGGAAAAAGCGCTTGCTACGGCAATCGCACAGTTGGAAAAACAGTACGGTAAGGGCGCCGTTATGCGCCTCGGCGAAAACGCCTCGATGTCGGTCGAGCATATTCGTACCGGCTCTTTGGCGCTTGATATGGCGCTGGGCATCGGCGGTGTGCCGAAGGGTCGTATCGTGGAGATCTACGGTCCGGAATCTTCGGGTAAAACCACGTTGGCACTGCACTGTGTTGCCGAATGTCAGAAAGCCGGCGGAACGGCCGCTTTCATCGACGTTGAACACGCATTGGATCCGGTCTATTCGGCCAACCTCGGTGTCAATATCGACGAT
>JAKSQF010000250.1 GCA_024404235.1 Clostridia bacterium
CACCGGATTGTTCAATATTACCGCCCGAGATTCCGGCGCAGGAAAATCCGGCAAGTTTGATGGATACAACACCGGCGGAAGAATCTTCCACGCCAATCACTTTATGACGGCGATCAAACGGAATGCCCAAACCCACGCGGGCGGTTTCGGCATAAAGCCACGGATGCGGCTTCGGTGCCAGTTCGCCCAACGTTCCGGTTTGACCCTTGCACAAGGCCTGGCCGGCCGTGATAATACTGTCGTAAAAATCGACCGGATCACCCATATCGAGCTGCCGAAATGCCGAAATGATTTCCGGCATCGCTTTTTCGTAAAGACCGCTTGTCACAAGACCGATCTTGATACCCTCGCTTTTGATCGTTGTCAAAAACTCTTTGAGGTATGGCGCCGGTGTAAACGCGTCCTGCTTTCCCCTCCCCTTCAAAATCTCATCCATTTCGTGATGAACGATTTCGTAGTAGTATTGCCGTGCCGTTTCCACGTTGCCCGACGGATAATACTTATCGATCATATATTGCAGATGTTCCGATACCGAATGCCCCGAAATAAAGGGATCATCCTCTTTTTCGCGCTTGAAATCGGATTTTCCCATCAAACGAGCCGTTGTCTGCTCGATGATCCACATCCAAAATTCTTCGCTGTGAACACTGGTACCGTCCAAATCCATTAAAATAGCTTCGGCCTTGGGCTCAAAATGTGTTTCATAAAGCGGATAAATTGCGGGATAGCCCATTCCGCTTTTGACGTAGCAGAGTTTTTTATCTTCAAATTCAACGATATCTATTTTTTTATCGTCGGGTGTCAAGATTTTACGGACACCTTCGCTGCCTACTTCAAAAAAATCGCTTTTTTGTATTTCTTTCATATTCAATACGTCACTTCACAATTCTTACGGTAACAATTTTTTTTGCAGGAGCAGAATATGTATGATCGATTTCTTCGATAATGCTTTCATCCATATTGCAAAGATGAATTTTACCTTGGGTATTAACCGTTACGGATTGTTCCGTTTCGGTAGCGTTGTAGTAGCGAACGATCACGCCGTTACCGTCATCGGCACGTTTAACGGCGGTAACGTGTACGTTTTGATTATCGACCGACAAAAGACTGTTTTCCATTGGAAGATCGCCCTTACCTCTGCCGCAGACCGCACATTTGACCGGTGCAAAAATTTCAGCCGCTTTATTGGGAAGCGAGGCATACTCACCGTTGCCGAAACGGATGGCGTATTCAAAGGTCTGCTTACCGGGACACTGAACACCGTCGTCCTCCAATTCGGTCACCTTTTCTTCCGAAACGGCAAGTTTGATCCGGCAGGAGCGAATCAGCGTCAGCGCCATTGTCGTATTGTCGAACACCTCGTACTCGAAAAGGCCTTTCGGCATTACGGCAAAACCGTTTTCGTTATCGGTGACCGCCGCAAAGGTACGCAGCGGCTGCATACCGTAGGCTTGTTCGACCCAACCGGTCGAATCGGGAATGGCAATCGGATGTTTAACGATATCAAAATGGCTGTCGCAAACAGAAACTTCACTATGAATATCCGTTTGGAAATTAACACGCAGCCAATGATCCTTTGCGTTATTGACCAGTTCAGTCTTAACCTTGATATAATCGGCACCCTTGTCGAGTGTATAGGTGGTTTTGATCGGAATTTTTGTATAAATATCGCTGGGATTTACGGCGCAACTTTCGGGAACTTCAAATTCACATTCGGTCACGATGGTACCGGAAAGTTCACCGCTTTCGGCAACATAAATTCTTGCCGGTGTACCCAGTGTAGAATACTTGCGATCGAATTCAGGGCTTTCATGCTTCCATGCGTTGCCGACTTCGCCCTGTGACGTATAGAAATTGATATTTTTATACTCTTTGCCCGTTTCTTTATAAAGAACGGTCATTGTTCCATTACCGTTTACGGTCGCTTTGATTTTCTCATTTTCAAGCACGTTACCGACGGCAATTCCCGCTCTTTTCTGCATTTTATGGGGTGACGGTTTTATATCAAAAACCTTATAGCCGAGTGCGGGAACATCTTTGATTTCAGCGTAAGCACGATGATGGAAGCTGTCAAGGATCGTCGGAACATCCCAAATATTATCCATAAAAATACTTTTAACATATAACTCACCTTCCCTTTCCAA
>JAKSQF010000251.1 GCA_024404235.1 Clostridia bacterium
TGGCAATGGCGTGAACCGTTCGCTGTTCCTTGTCGGGAAGCGGCATATTCGGATCGAGCGGAATGCTCGCCTCTTCACGGAAAGAAAAAACGTCTCCGTTTGCCAGCAAAGTGCCGCATTTTACCCACTCGGAAATATCGGTGCAAGGGGCCCACGTTTTTCCGCCGTCGGTCGTTTTCAAAATCGGGTCGTTATCCTCTTGGCCAAACGTTTCGTCACAGTCACGGCGTACGTGATAACTGACAAAAATCTCACCCTTTTGGTTTGAACGAATATGCGGATCCTGATACCCGTCAAACAAAATGGCAGCCGTTGGACTTTGGGCCAAAACAATCGGTTCACCGAAAACTAATTTTTTCATAAGTCTGCTCCTTTATGGGCGGTTTTACTACCAATCAATTTCGTATTGGTTATCGTCGTCCTCGTTGACAGCGGGTGCCAACAACTTTTGTTTTTCGATTCTGATGTCTTCTGCATTGGTTTCGCCGTCGGCATTTAGGTCGGCCAATACGCCGTTTGCAATATTCTTTTTCAGTCGCACAAGATCCCGAACGTCAAGATATCCGTCACGGTTGATATCACCCTGCAAAACATCGACGGGAACGGGGTATTTTAAGGTTCGATACAAAGAATCCCGCACGAAAACCGCACCGATTTTCATTTGACCGCCGGCACTGCTTTCATAAACCAACGGCTTTACGGTGATCGTATGGTCGCCGGAAGGGATATCCTGTGCCAAAACCGTCGGTGCGTGACGGTCGCAAGGCATTACCTGTTCCGGACCGTCATCCAGCGAAACGCTGATTTGTGACAAATCGTAAAAGTTCGTCCAAATAGCGAAATCCGTTCCCGTAAAGCGGAAGGTGATTTGCGGATTTTCCGTAGAAGAATCGGCATAGTAATAACCGTTATGCGGCGTCTGATCGGGGCCGTAGTACATACCGCTGTTGAAGCGGAATCCACTCATTGAAACGATATACGGGCGCATAGCCGTGCCAAACAAGGAAAGTCGATGGCCGTCCAACAAATAATTACTTTGCTGAGCCGGCAACGAATGGGTTTCGGTCTTACCCGAAAAATCGGTTGCCAACAGGCTATTATACAAAAATTCTTCCAAACAGTTAAAATACAGTTGATAACCGGCATCGGTCGGGTGAACGATATCAATAAAGTAGTTTGACCACTCGCTGTCAGGGTCGTTCATACTGCTGACCAAGGATGCCCCGACGTTGACCGTCGGAATTTGGTAGGCGGCCGCGATTCTTTCGTGACCGGCGGCCGTCGGATAAAGGTCGGGCAAAAGTTTCGCCGCATTTTGGTCGGTTACAAGCAGCGTTACAATATCGCATTCCGGCAGTGCCGTACGAACCTCGCGAACAATGGTTTCGTACTGCAAAGCAGCCTGCTCTTCCGAAGAACCCTTATAACGGTCGTTTATGGCGTATTCTATGAAAAGCAAATCGGGCTTTTGGGCAATAACGTCCGCCTCGACACGGTAGGTGCCGAGATAGGTGCCGCTTTCCCCGATGGCGGTATTGACAAATTTAATTTTAGCCGTCGGAAAACTGTCGGAAAGCCAATCCATGGAAAGGGCTCTCCAAGAGTAATCGGAAGCATTGGTACTGCCGTATCCGGCAGTAACGGAACCGCCGAAGTATACAACGTTCAGTTCCTTATCGGTTGTAAGTTTTCGATAGGTGTGCGTTAAGGGCGCACGGTAATGAATAAATTCAGAATAATCGTTTTGTGTTGTCATGGCTTGCGCACAAACTCCAAACAAGTTTATTACGGTAATCAGACAGATGATTACCGCCGGCAATCGAATAGCTTTATTAAACATGATTCGTTCCTTTGTTAAGTAATTGAAACAATGCCCCGACAAAAAGGCGGGGCATTATTTCATAAAAGAATTAACTGCTTATGTTTTGTTGTTGCTGCTTTTTCTTTTTACGTCTTTTCAAGAAGATAATCAGCAAAATAATAAGGGCTATAATCACCAGAATAATGATGATAATGAGAATGTAAAACCACACGGTAAAACTGATCGTAACGGTTTTACGTCTTTTG
>JAKSQF010000252.1 GCA_024404235.1 Clostridia bacterium
GGAATCGGGCGGAAAAACGTCCAACAAATTACCGCGCACGGCAAACTGTCCCTTGCCCTCAACCGGGTCGCACCGCACGTAACCGGCGGCGACCAGTTGCGCTTCAAAAGCAGACAGATCAAGTGCCTCTTCCATTTTGACCGTCTGTCGGCTTTGCCGCAGAACGGCGGGCGGCACGGTATATTGAATGGCCGCATCGACCGACAGCGTAAGCACGTCAAAAGCCCCGTCAAGAACTCTTGACAGGGTGTCGATACGCTTTTGTTCGTACTCACGGGAAAAGCCCGCAAGATCGGTCAGGTTGTAGTCGCGTGACGGAAAATTAAGTGCTGTAAGACCCATGGAACGAAAATCGTCGCACAGCTGATTGGCCGAGGATTCATCGGGTGTCAGCAGAACGATTTTACGTTCGGTGTGGGTGTTCAGCGCCGCCGCCAATGCCGCTTTATGGATCCGTGAAAGACCCGTAGCGGCCAATGGCAAGCGCCCGCCGTTCACCGCCCGCAGCAGTTGATGATAGGTAGCGTCACGCAGTAAAATATCATTTAAAAATTTCATATCAATGGCTGTACTTATTCATGGCGGAATCGACGCCGTTGCGCACGATTTCCTCTACGGCTTTTGCGGCTTTTTTCAAAGCCTCCTCCAGTGCCGGACGCTCCTCCTTCGGGAATTTACCCAGCACCCAATCGGCCAAATTATAATCCGGATGCGGCTTTTGTCCGACGCCGATTTTTACACGGGTCAGTTCCTCGGTACCCAGCAGCTGGATAATATCCTTCATCCCGTTATGGCCGCCGGCACTTCCCTTGCGGCGAACACGAAGTCCGCCGACCGGCAGAGAAATATCATCAAACAGAATAATGATATTTTCGGTCGGGATTTTATAAAACGAAGCAATGGCGGTGACCGCCCGTCCCGAATTGTTCATATAGGTCTGCGGCTTAACGACCAACGCCCGTGCACCGGCAACGGTGACTTCACCGTATTCGGCCTCGAACTTGTGCTTATCCAATTTTGCATTTCCGTTTTCAAGGATGCGGTCGACTGCCATAAATCCGGCATTGTGACGGGTTTCGGCATATTGCAAACCCGGATTGCCGAGCCCCACGATCATCCATTCAAAGGAAGATCCTTTCTTTTTTAAAAACATCTGTATCACCGCTATTATGTTATCACAAATTCGGTGCGGTTGCAAGCATTATCGGTTTTATTTTAAGTGGCGTACCCGCTGCCGCGGGTGACGATTTCGCTCCACGTGACGGGCCCGACCGCGCCGTTCGGCTCTAAACCGAGTTGCCGCTGTACCGCACGAACGGCCTCTTGCGTGACGGCATCGAATTTGCCCGAAGCGGTGACCGACGGCACGGACGGATCGGCTTTTGCAATATTTTGCAGGTTTTGTTGCAGTAATTTGACCGACGGGCCACTATCCCCCAACGTCAAAAACCGACCGGGGTAGGCCTCACCCAAATAGCGCTGATAATCCGCCGGCAAACCGGATACCGTTTCGTTATAGACCTGTTGCAGGCGGTTCCACGTATTGCGCCCGACAAGACCGTCCACCTTTAGGCCGTAATTCTTTTGAAAGGCAAAAACGGCATCCCGTGTGGCTTCGTCAAAAGTGCCGGTAATGGGAATGGGCGGCAACGCCGGATTGAAATAGCCGATAAACGCAAGGTAATACTGCAAGACCCGTACCCCGCCGCCGACGTCACCCAAGCGCAGTACCTTTGGGTATTTTCGTTCGATCTCGGAAAGGGTCAGTCCTTCGCCCGAAAGCTCGGAAAGATTTTTGACGCCGTTATACAACTGCTTGATTTTATACCAAGTGGATTTGCCGACGATTCCATCCGCCGACAGATTAAAAATCTGCTGAAACATTCGCACGGCGGCCTCGGTTTCGGCATCGAAAATTTCGGTTTGGTTATTGATTTTGGGTATTGCGGGATAGTTTTGCCCAATGCGGTTCAGCTGACGTTTAATGATGCGCACGTCCTCGCCGGCAGAACCGCGGCGAAGCGGCACACCGGGATAGGTTTCCTCATTACGGCCGACCGGTGC
>JAKSQF010000253.1 GCA_024404235.1 Clostridia bacterium
AGGGCGCTCGATTATAATACCACACCACTCCCCCTTTGTCAAGCACTTTTTTTAAAAAATTTTAATTTTTTGTGAACTTGTTTACATTGTGCTTATTCACCAAGGTTATCCACCAAGTTTCTGTTTAAAATGACAACAAACTTCACCGTTTTGCGAGCGCAACTGTCAGAAAATAGGTTGCCACGATAAAAGCCGACAAATTAAATCTTCCGACAATCGACAAAAATATTGCACCGCTTAATGTAACAAACGCAGTAATCAGCGTGACCGTTCTGCCCACGCGCTCTGCCCGTTCGGGCGAGGTATGTCGCAGAGCAATCAGCCGGATGACCGTTCCGCCGTCAAGTCCCTGTACCGGCAGTAGGTTAAACAGTCCAATGATCAGATTCAATATCGCAAACTGCAAAACGGTTTGATTCGGATAAAAGCGGCTGTTTATACCAAGCACCAATGCCGGCAACAAATTTGCAGTCGGCCCTGCCAATGTGATCAGCCATTCATTTCGTTTACTCACGGAAAAACTGCGGACGATTTGTACCGAAGCGGGCACCAACCGAATGGCTTTGGGCGTGCAATCGGTCATCCACATAGCAAAAAGGTGGCCAAGTTCGTGGAGAAGCACCGTCAACAGCGTCGGGATGACGAGGCCCGTCCGATCAACGCACAATAAAAAAGCAATTACGGCGACAAACAAAAAGGAAACGTAGATTTCGGTATCAAGGATTTTGAAACGCATATATTTACCCTCCAAAAACGGGATTGTTTTTTAATAATGTATATGTTAATATATAATATATAATTCATTAATTACTTCGGAGGAAGCTTTTATGCCGTTTTTACCGCTGACAAGAAAGGAAATGGACGAACGTGGCTGGTCGGCACCCGATTTTGTTCTGGTGACCGGTGATGCTTACGTTGACCATCCCTCTTTCGGAACAGCCATTATTTCCCGTGTGCTGGAATCGGCCGGGTATAATGTTTGTATTCTTTCACAGCCGCAGAACGACGGAGATTATCTGCGTTTCGGTTGCCCGAAGTTAGGCTTTTTAGTCAACAGCGGAAATATCGATTCCATGGTGGCGCACTATACCGCCGCCAAGAAGCGCCGCAGTGAAGATGCCTACTCCCCCGGCGGAAAGGCGGGATTGCGCCCCGACCGTGCGGTGACGGTTTACGCCAAGAACCTGCGTCGACTGTTCGGGGACGTTTTTATCGGCATCGGCGGGTTGGAGGCTTCTTTAAGAAGATTTGCACACTACGATTATTGGAGTGACAACGTACGCCCTTCCGTTTTGATTGAAAGCGGTGCCGACCTTTTGATGTTCGGCATGGGCGAAAAGCATGTTGTGGAAATTGCCGACCGTTTGCGTGACGGCGAGAAGGTTGCCACGATGCACGATATATTAGGTACCTGCTATGCCGTACCGACAAAGGAATATGAAGTGATTGCGGGGGCGAGAGAGTGTCCCTCCTTTGCGGAGGTCAGCGCACTGACACCGCAGGGAAAAAAGCAGTATGCCGTGGCCTGCCGCATTCAGCAGCAGGAACATGACGGTGTGCGGGGTCGTGCCGTTATTCAGCGACACGGGGACAAAATCGTGGTGCAAAATCCACCGATGCCGGCGCTGGAAACCGCAGAAATGGATACCGTTTATGCCCTGCCGTATATGCGCAACTACCATCCTTCTTACGAAGCGTTGGGCGGTGTGCCGGGCATTGAGGAAGTAAAGTTTTCGCTGACACATAACCGCGGATGCTTCGGTGCGTGCAATTTTTGTGCCATTGCTTATCACCAAGGACGGCAGATTTCCTGCAGAAGTCACGAATCGGTAATCGAGGAGGCCAAAAAGCTGACCGAAATGCCCGATTTCAAAGGATACATCCACGACGTAGGCGGCCCGACCGCCGATTTGCGTGCGCCTTCCTGCCAAAAGCAGTTGAAAGCGGGACTTTGCCCCGACAAGAAATGTTTGGCGCCGACACCGTGTCCGTTATTAAAATCGAATCACGAGGATTATCTTGCTTTGTTGCGCAAACTACGTGCGCTGCCGAAAGTAAAGCG
>JAKSQF010000254.1 GCA_024404235.1 Clostridia bacterium
GGTATTTTGCATCTGCCGTAGAAGGAAATGTTGAAAAAGTATAACCGGAAGTATCTGTTTCGGCGTTGATTTGATTGACAGGTTTGCCGCAAAACAAAATATAGTCACCGATATACTGATAAGTTACATTATCCAGAATGCCATAGTTGATTCCGGCAGGCAAGGAATCACTCGGGAATGACAGAATAGCATAGGTCAATTCGTTGGCACTGCCAGTGGTATTCCATTGTGAAACGGCAACGCGGTCGCTAATATCCTGCACAGTCGGTTCAACGCCCGACGTCCAGCTTCCATCGAAATAGCGGAAAGAAACATCCCGCTTTATGCCGTAAGTGCGCCCATCGTTTGTAAATGACAAACCGGCCTTTACGGTAATGCCAATCTCGTCCGAAACGGTTGCAAGATAGGTGTTATGCACTTTGATTTCAATTGTGTTTCCGTTTTGGAAAAGAATGATCGGCAAACGGTATTTTGCATCTGCCGTAGAAGGAAATGTTGAAAAAGTATAACCGGAAGTATCGGTTTCGGCATTGATTTGATTGACGGGCTTGCCGCAAAATTCAATAAAATCGCCGATATACTGATATGCGGCATTATCCAAAATGCCATACGCAATGGAACGATTCAGCGCACCGGACGGAAAGCGCAACGAAGCATAGGTCAACTCGTTTGCATTACCGGTGGCATTCCAAAGTGAAACCGAAAGGCTTGAAGAAATATCCGTTTCGGTTTCTGCCGCAATGAACCACACGGAAGAAATCATAATACCGAGTACAACCAAAAAAACAATCGTTTTTTTAAGAAAATTTCTTTTCATAAAAATCTTTCCTTTTCCGATTACGCCTTGATGCCGGTCATTGAAACTCCTTCAATCAACTGCTTTTGTGAAAAGCCGAATACGACCAACGGCGGAATGCACATCAAAACCCCCATAGCCATTTTTTGATTATCACGGAACAGCGGGTCTAATGCGGTTTTATAAAGTCCCAACGCCAAAGTCCACTTCTCACGCGAATTGGTCAGGTAAATCAGCGCAGAAGAATAGTCATTCCAAACACCAAGAAACGTAGTAATACACAGATAGGCCACCAGCGGAACACAATTCGGCAGTGCAATACTGTACATACACCTTAAATTATTTGCCCCGTCTATTTTTGCACTTTCAAAAATAGAATCCGGTATGCCCTTGATAAACTGCATAATCAAAAAGATGTTCAAAGCACCGCCACCGAAAAAAGCGGGTACAATCAGTGGATTTAAGGTGCCTAACCAGCCCCAATCATGGAACATCATATACAACGGAATGCGCAAAGTGATGCTTGGCAGCATAGTTGAAGCCATGGTCAGCGCAAACCATAAACCCTTGAATTTAAAATGTACCTTTGCAAAACCGTAAGCACACAAAAATCCGGATAAAACCGTTCCCACAATGTTACAGACAACCACGGTAACGGTGTTGCCGGTCCATTTCAGGAAATCGGCTGAATACCGCGCATTATGGTAGCTTTGAAAATGAAATCCGGATGGCAACAACTTCGGGTAATCAAAAATTTCAGCTTCGGTCATTATGCTTCGTACCAGCATTACAAACAGCGGAAAAAACAGCACTACCACAATGACACTCAGCACTGCGACCGTACCGGCCGCCCTTAGTTTTTTAATCTGTGTTTTCGCCATAATACACCCACTTATTCGTTTTGAAAACAACTGCTGCCAGCACGGCAATGATTGCAAACAATACCCACGAAAGTGCCGAAGCATAACCCATTTGGCCCAAAATTCCAAAAGCTTGATTATAAATGTAAACCACAAAGAAGTTTAATGATTTTTCATTCAACGGATTCTTGAAAATAAACGCCAAATCGAATACCTGCAAGGTTCCGATGATATTCAAAACCAGATTGAAAAAAATCGTTGGTGAGCAAAGTGGGATCGTAATACGAAACAGTTTCTTTGCCCAACCGGCGCCCT
>JAKSQF010000255.1 GCA_024404235.1 Clostridia bacterium
TACTGTTTGACGGCAAGGATATATGGGAAAATCCGAAAGATATCCGAAAAATTCGTTTTCAGGTCGGATTAGTTTTTCAGTATCCTGAATATCAGCTTTTTGAGGAAACGGTATTTGCCGATATTGCTTTCGGCCCGAAAAATATGGGACTTTCCGGGGATGAACTGACCGCACGTGTTAGGGAAATCTGCGCTGTGATCGGAATTCCGGAATCCTATTTTGAAACGTCACCCTTTGACCTTTCGGGCGGGGAAAAGCGCCGTGTTGCAATCGCCGGTGTGATGGCGATGCGACCGCAGGTGTTGATCCTTGACGAGCCGATCGCCGGTCTTGATCCGAAGGGCAGACGGGACGTTGTAGAGATGGTTTCCGAATATCGCAAGGCTTACGATGCAACGGTGTTGGTCATTTCTCATAATATGGAGGATATGGCAATGTTGGCCGATCGTTTGCTGGTACTGAACGACGGTAAAATTTTGATGTACGATAAAACGGCTAATGTATTTTCGAAGCCGGAGGTTTTACGTTCGGCCGGATTGAACGTGCCGATTGTTACTCGTGTTTTTGAAGTCTTAAAGGCTAAAGGACACGACGTTCCGACCAATTTGTTTACCGTTGAAGATGCGGTTGCCTATCTAATGAAGCGAAAGGCAGGTGGCAACCGTGCTTAAGGATATTACTTTCGGTCAATATATCGAGCGCAATTCTCCACTGCACCGCATGGATCCCCTTGCAAAACTGATGCTGTTGATTCTAATGATTGTCTTTCTGTTTTTGTCGAACGGTTTTGCAGGTCTTACGTTGTTTGTAGCTTTGCTGGTCACGGGTATTGCTCTTTCCAAAATCCCGTTAAAGATGTTTTTGCGAAATTTGAAGGCTATCTGGGTTATCTTGGTCTTTACCGCCTTAATCAATCTGTTTTACGGCAGTGGCGGAGTGTTGTTAATTTCCTTTTGGAAGATACACATTTACAGTGAAGGTGTAAAGCGCGCCGTATTTATGGCTTTTCGCATTATGTTGCTGATTATGCTCAGCTCTTTGCTGACCTATACAACAACACCGAACGATTTGACCGACGGTATCGAAAGTCTGCTTTCACCGTTGCGGTTTATCGGCCTTAAAAACGCCGTGCACACCCTTGCCATGATGATGACCATAGCATTGCGTTTTATCCCGACTTTGGTTGAAGAAACCGAAAAGATTATGAATGCGCAAAAGGCTCGCGGTGCTGATCTTGAAGAAGGTAAACTGCTTGAGCGAATTCGCGCGTTGATCCCGATTTTAATTCCTTTGCTGATTTCTTCCATACGCCGAGCGTATGAGTTGGCTGAAGCAATGGAATGCCGTTGTTATAATGGCGGTGAGGGACGCGTAAGAATGAAACAGTTACACTATTCCGTGAACGATTTGATTTCGGCTATTTGCTGTATCGCTGCTTGTGTCGGTATCATATTCGCTAACCATTATATTTCTTTTTAATAGGAGCATTTCGAATGAAGCGTGTTCTGTTGACAATTTCATACGACGGAACCGACTATCACGGTTGGCAGGTACAAAACAATGCCGTAACCGTGCAGGAAAAACTGCAGGATGCTTTGCAGGAATTGTTGGGATTTCGTCCTGACGTTACCGGATGCAGTCGTACCGACGCCGGTGTTCACGCCCGAGGTTTTTGTTGTCATTTAGATTGTCCGGAATCTTTCCCTGAAAAGGCTTTCTTGCTGGGGCTCAATTCAATTTTGCCGCAGGATATTGCCGTTCGGGAATACCGTGAGGTGCGCTCGGATTTTCACGCTCGATATGATGCTTGCGGAAAAAATTACCGTTATCGCTTTTATGTATCAAAAACGCACGATCCGTTTTTATCTCGATACGCTCTGCGCCT
>JAKSQF010000256.1 GCA_024404235.1 Clostridia bacterium
CGATGCAGTGTTAATTCAATGTCCTCAAAAGACAGATGCCCGATGTTTGCACCAAGCTCAAAGGCGGCAATCGTTCCGCGTATCGGATCGCTTGCGGTATACGGCTCCAGTAAATCAATCGGTTGTGTCAGATCAATGCAGATGTTTTCAAAAAACAGGTAATCACAACTGCCGACAGCACCTTTTTCGGGTGCTTTATTCAGGGCGTAAGGCGGTGTTTGATAATATAACTTAAACGTGCGGATTCCCGCCACGTTTCGGATGATTGCACGTTCAAGCGAACAGTCGATTGCAGAGCCGTCGTCATAATAATACGTTCCCGGTTCAATTCGCATGGCAGGATAATTGCATTTGCCGAGCAGCTGTAGATTTTCGCACAGAATGTTCTTGGCAGGGCCGAAATTAACGGAAGAATTCTGCCAGTCATAAAGGTTTAACGCAACTAAATCATCCCCGACGTCACCGGAAATGTTGCGAATGATCAGGTTCTCCGAATTTCCGTTAATGTGCAGACCGTCGGCAAAGCATTCCACAAACTTGATGTTCTCAAAAACAGCGTTTTTAATGTCGCCGATTTGAACGGAAAATCCGGCTGTGTGAACAAAAGTCATATCGGAAAGTAAGAGGTTTTCAATGTTGTTGAAAAGCATACAGGTCGAAACGCCGAAAAACGAGCGTTCTTTATCATACATACCGCTCTTGCCGTATCCCATCCGGCAATCTCTTGATTCTTCCCAAATGCCGCCGCTGATTGAAATGTTGATGTTTTTCGGGGCACTTTTCGGTATCGGTGTATGGGTACCGTCTTTGGTTTCGGTGTTGCGAAGCATTAAAACGTCACAATCGGGTGTAAGACAAATTCGCGCGGTACCGTCCGCTTTTATACTGCGGTTTGACGGTATCAGAACGGTGCCGTCAATGTAATAGGGAATTGACCGCTCCGGTATCACAACGGTTTGGTGCTTTTCCAAGGCGGCGTTTAAGGCATCCGTCCAAATCTCTTTTCCGTCAACCGTCCTTTTTAGGCTACTGTATTCATCAATGCTTACAACGTTATCTGTAAATGAAACGCTGTTTTTCACAAGATTTTCAACACTTTCCAAATCCTTCAGTATGGTTGCCTTAACCGTTTTCATCCGTCGTTCTCCCTGAAATATTTTCGTTTTAAGTTCGGCTCGAAAAGCCGCTTTGTTTACACAATATTATAGGTTAAATAATTTGTAATGTCAATAATCGTTGACAACCCACATAAAAAATAATACAATAATAAAAAACTGATTATAGGGGAATAACAGAATGAAAGAAGTTCATTTGATTTGTAACGCACATATTGACCCGATTTGGCAATGGACGGAGGCCGAAGGCATTTTTACGGCGCTTTCCACCTTCCGCTCGGCAGTAAATCTGTGTGAAGAATTTGACTATATCTTCTGCCATAACGAGGTAGAACTGTATAAGTATATCAAAAAATACGATCCCGATTTGTACGCCAAAATCAAGGAATTGGTGCGCATCGGCAAGTGGCACATCATGGGCGGTTGGTATTTGCAGCCCGATTGCAATATGCCCTGCGGTGAAAGCTTTGTCCGTCAGATTATGGTGGGACGTAAATTCTTTATGGAAGAATTCGGCAAAGCGCCCACGGTTGCAACCAATTTCGATTCGTTCGGTCATACACGCGGCCTTGTGCAAATTATGGCGAAATGCGGTCAGGACGGCTATATCATCCACCGCCCGTACCCGTCGGTTTGCCCGATCGGCGCCAATCAGTTTTGGTGGGAAGGCTTTGACGGCAGCCGCATCAAGGTCAACCGCGAATTCACCTACGGCACGGCGCTCGG
>JAKSQF010000257.1 GCA_024404235.1 Clostridia bacterium
TTTGACCGTTATATGCAGTTAGCACGCTGCTACCGTGACGAGGATTTGCGTGCCGACCGTCAGCCCGAATTTACACAGGTTGACCTTGAAATGTCCTTTGTTGAGCGTGAGGACGTTTTCGGCATTGCCGAGGGTTATATCAAGCGTTTGTTCAAAGAAGTGCTGAACGTCGATATTCCGACCCCTCTGCCCCGTATGACCTACACTGACGCAATGAATCAGTACGGCTCCGATAAACCGGACACCCGTCTTGATATGAAAATCGTTGACCTTTCTGATTTGGTAGCCGATTGCGGATTCGGTGTGTTCGCCGAAACGATCAAAAACGGCGGCACCGTTCGTGCAATCAACGCCAAAAACGCTGCCGGTGTTTACACCCGCAAGGAAATCGACAAACTAACCGAAGAGGCTAAGGGTATTGGCGCAAAAGGTCTTGCTTTCATTCGTTGGGTGGATGATGCGCCCTCCTGCTCTTTTGCCAAATTTATGACTGACGAGCAGATGGACGCGATTTACGCCCGTATGGGCGCCGAGAAGGGCGACGTCATCCTGATTGTCGCAGATAAAAAACGCCTGTGTCTGCCCGTTTTGGGCGCTTTACGCTTAACTGTTGCAAAACGGTTGGAGATTATTCCGGATCAATACAATTTCCTCTGGATCACCGAGTTCCCGTTCTTCGAGTATAACGAAGAAACCGGCGGTTGGGATGCGATGCACCACCCCTTCACCGCACCGCTGGATGAATGTATCCCCTATTTGGATAATGACCCCGAAAAGGTCTTTGCCAACGCTTACGATTTGGTACTGAACGGCATTGAGCTTTCAAGCGGTTCCATCCGTATTACCGACCCTGAATTACAGCGCCACATGTTCAAAGCTTTGGGACTTTCGGACGAAGAAGCCGAGCAGAAATTCGGCTTCCTGACCGGCGCTTTCAAGTACGGTGCACCGCCCCACGGCGGAATGGGAATCGGATTAGATCGTCTGTGTATGCTGATGACCGGCTCCGATTCGTTGCGTGACGTTATCGCCTTCCCGAAAGTGGCAAACTCCGGCGAACTGATGTCCGGCGCACCTGCCGAAGTCGATCAAATCCAGTTGGACGATTTGGCGATTGCCATTCAGAAAAAAGACGAACCCGAAGAATAAACGAAAAAACGCCTATGCAAAGAAAAATCTTTGCATAGGCGTAATTTTTGGCTTAAAATCCCTCAAGTGACTTATTGATGAATGCCTTCACCTTTGGCGACTTCGGATGTTCGAAGATATCCTCTGGTGTTCCGCATTCCTCAATCAAACCGTCCGCAATAAAGATGATTTTGTCGGCCACTTTACGGGCGAATTCCATTTCATGCGTAACAATAACCATCGTGCTTTCGCCGTTTTTTAAGTCCTTAATAACCCGCAAGACCTCACCGGTCAGTTCAGGATCCAAAGCACTTGTAGGCTCATCAAAGCACAGCACATCCGGACTTAACGCCAAAGCGCGGGCGATTGCCACACGTTGTTGCTGACCGCCCGATAACTGACACGGGTAATAGTCCTTTTTTTCCTTCAAGCCAACCTTTTCAATCAACTGCAATGCTTTATTTTCACACTCTTCAGGCGAATTATATTTCAGCAATTTCATTGCCAAAGTTATGTTTTGCAAAACGTTGTACTGCGGAAAAAGATTGAACGACTGAAAAACCAAGCCGAAATGCAACCGTCTTTTGCGCAGTTCCTTTTCCGACATTTTACGGTTTTTAACGCCGTCATAAATGACGTTTCCGTCAATGGTAATCGTACCTTCATCTGCCATCTCCAAAAAATTCAAACAGCCTAAT
>JAKSQF010000258.1 GCA_024404235.1 Clostridia bacterium
TACCGATTTCGGTAAAACGCTGTCGAATATCGTAATTCCCGAAGGTGTTACTACAATAGCGAAAAATGCATTCCGTGATTGTGATACTATAGCAAGCATCGAAATTCCTACGACTTTATCGACGTTTGAAGAATATGCCTTTATGAATACAGGCATAAAGAAAGTATATATCAAAAATCTTGAAAATTATTTGAACTCAAACGCTTACGCAACGAACAGTCCGTTGTGTTACGGAGCCGACCTTTACCTGAACGGTGTACTTGTTGAAGAAATTGTGATTCCCGACAGTGTTACGTCTATAACCGGGTTGGCAGGCTGTTCAAGTATTAAAACTATTATTTGCGGTAGCGGTATTACTTCTGTGGCAACTTATACATTTTCCGAAATGTCTAACCTTACTACTGTTATTTTAAGTGAAAAAACGGTATCTTTGGACTTGTATGCTTTTACGAATTCAGACAACCTCGAAAGAATAGTGATCAAAAATCCGACAATTTCTTTTTCGATGTATTCCATAATAAATTGTCCAAGCATAAAAACGATTGAGTTTAACGGAACGGTAGCCCAGTGGCAAGCGTGTGTAAACGGGACAATTTATCCTTGGGATGAAATACCGTCTGATTGCGTCGTTTACTGCACCGATTGACATTGCGCTGTGGACGGCAACTGCCTGCATACTAACTGCGAGCTGATTCCGGAAGTCCCCGCAACTTGCACCGAAACCGGTCTTAAAGCGCATTATCAGTGCAGTTCTTGCGAAAAAGTTTTTGACGAGGATCAAAACGAAACCACTTTGCCGGATTTGGTGATCGGCGTAATAGATCATACGTTTGAACCGTATTACTTAAACGTGGCCTGGCATTGCCAGGAATGCACCGTTTGCGGCGAACAAACAGAGAGAGAAGCACATACCTATGTTGACGCTGACGACGGCAAAAAAGAATGCACGAAATGCGGATACATAAAGACGCCCGGCGAGGAAGCAATGGCATTCGCTGCGGCTGTCAGAAACATGGAATTTGCAGCGAATATGGGGAAAAGATTTTATCCCAGCAGCAGATCCGAAACGTGATTGACGAGTTATATCGGCGTTACAATGAAAGCATTGTCGGAAGCTCCTACGAAGGCGAAATGAGCATAATACTTGCACAATTAAAGCAAGACATCGGTTATTGATCGCAAAGGTATGGAACCAAAGCTACATCATAAGGAGGAAAAACGAAAACAAGAAATTCCTCTATGAGGAACCCGCTGCCCAAGTGATAAAGTTTACGGCGGAAGATATCATCACCACAAGCGGCGATCTTGATCCGGCAGAACTCGAGGAAATCGAAGACTAACAAAACATAAATAATTAAAAGGCAGGACTTGCAATAAGCAGGTCCTGCCTTTTTCAATGGTAGAAAACAAATCAATAAGCATCCGAAAATCGACAACATTTTAGGTCACGCAAGCCATATCGGGTCGCTTACTTAAACCCGTCAAAAGGATGATTGCCCATATTGATTTCCGTATCACCCGTGTCGATCTCTGTGATTTCTCCTGCGGCGGCAACCTTTTCCAGATCTTCGTCGGAAATCTCTGCCACTTGACGCGCCTGTGTTTCGGTGATGAGTTTTGCAAGGCGCTTGTTTTGCGCAAATTTCTGATATTCAAACAGTTTTTTCAGTTTGTTTTCCATTTGGCTCTCCTCTCCCTCATTGCAAATCTTTATACGATTGTGCAAACGAAATGGCTACTCATTTTCTAAATATTTTTTCAGCACATTGAACGCCTTATTCTGAAGCACCTTGACATAGGCGTAGGATATGCCCAT
>JAKSQF010000259.1 GCA_024404235.1 Clostridia bacterium
GCAGATCGCACGCCTCTTTTGCGGCAAGCAGATCGGCCTTTGTTTCGTAACTGTCGTTCATCGTTTCAATAAAAATCAAATCAACGCCGTTTTCCACACCCAATTCAACGGTGCGGCGGAAAAGCGCAACGGCATCCTCAAAATCAAAATCGCCGTAGGGCGCCAGCATCCTGCCGGAGGGGCCGATGTCTAATGCAATCCACTTTTCCTGCGGTGCGTCAGCACTTTCCTTGGCACGGCGAACGTTCTCGACGGCGGCACCGACGATTTGGCTTAACTCGTCATCGCTGAATTTCAGCAGGTTGGCGCCGAAGGTGTTGGTCGAAACCACGTTACTGCCGGCGTTGTAGTAATCTCTGTGGATCTGCTCGATTAGTTCGGGGTGGGAAAGATTAAAACGTTCGGGCAGTTCACCGGTCGGCAAACCGCTTTTCTGCAGCATCGTTCCCATACCGCCGTCTAAAATAAGAATGTTATCTTTTAAGTATTCGGTAATTTTCATTGGTTACTCCAAAGGTTATAATTTGTTGATGCCGAACAGTGCCGTCACCGACTTGACCGGCGTCATCAGTAAACTTTCGTTTAGTGTCAGCCCGATTTTACGCGGACAGTCCAAGAACTTGAAAACGTCCCGCTGAAAAGCAAGCGGTAAATCACCGTAGCCGGGACTGAACCGCGGACGACAGCCACCGTGCCGGTCGGCAATCATTTGCTGAAAGACATCACATACCGCTTCAATGCGTTCGTTACTGACCGCTTCGATCAGTAACGCCTTGGCGGGGGAAACACGGCTGTATTTTGCAATCAGTCGGTCAATGCCAAGTCCTAAGGTTGCCGCAAATAAAACGGCATTTTCGCAAGGATTCAGCGCCGTTTTCAAATTTTCCGAAAGAACGTCCGTGTCGCCTAACGTAACGCCGCCATCGGTCGGAAAAACGGGTAAAAAGCAGAAGCAAACGCGGGGATCCTGCGTCTTTTCCACCTCGGCAATACATTCCGCAAGTAACTGCTCCACCTCGGGCGAAGCCTCTTTTGTGCGGGCGTATCGCAACACCTCCCGTCGGTCGACTTCGGGCAGAGTAAAGTTGTTTTCAAGATAAATAATCGGGTTCATATCACTTCAATATGTTTGACAGATTGCTGAGGATCTTGGCGGCAACGTCGGGGTTGTTCATCGAATAAACGTGTACGTTGCGGATGCCGTTGGCAAATAAGTCAATGATTTGATCGGTGGCGTAGATGATACCGGCCTGCTTCATTGCATCAGGGGAGGAACCAAACTGATCCACAAGACTTAAAAAACGTTGCGGCATAAACGAGCCCGAAAGCTCCTTTGCACGCTTGATTTGGTTGGCATTGGTAATCGGCATAATGCCCGGAATAATCGGTACGGTAATGCCGGCCTCCCGTGTTTTGTAAAGGAATTTGTAAAGCAGATTGATGTCAAAAAACATCTGTGTCGTCAGAAAATCGCATCCGGCATCCACCTTTTCCTTCAGGTGGCGGATATCCTCGGCCTGCGTAGTGCTTTCGGGATGGATTTCCGGATAACACGCTCCGCCGATGCAGAATTTCGCACCGCTTTCGCGGATGTCTCGAATCAGGTCGATCGCATAGCGATAGTCGGCCCCGTCAAGACCTTTTTCTTTCAACTCCGGTGTCAAATCACCGCGCAGGGCCATCACGTTTTCAATACCGGCTTCCTGCATATCTCGAATGCGCACCTGCACCGTTTCCTTGGTCGAAGAAACGCATGTTAAATGCGCCAGCGTGGGCACGTTGTAACGCTCCTTGCTGTT
>JAKSQF010000026.1 GCA_024404235.1 Clostridia bacterium
TTGAAACGGCACGCCGTTTGCGTGAAAACTTGCGCATTAAAACAAAGGCGCGCCTGCTGAACCGCTTTTATGACCGCTTGTGCGAATATGAAAAACATTTGAAAACCAACGCAAATCTGGCCCTGCCTTTCAGCACCGTCGTTTGCGATACCGTTCGGTTAAAGAACGAAATATAAGAAAGGAATTTCCTCTATGAAAGAGATTGTCACCGTAAAATTCAAGGCGGACGGCCGCGGTTACTACTTCGATCCGGTGAACTGCAAGCCGAAGGTCGGCGAGCAGGTAGTGGTCGAAACGGCCAACGGATTGGGCGTCGGTCAGGTGACCGAGCCGGTGCACGAGGTCGAGGACGAAAAAATCGTCAGCCCCTTAAAACGGGTACTGCGTGTTGCCGATGAAAAGGACCTTGCCCGCATTGAAGAAAATAAAAGACTGGAAGCAGAAGCTTTGCCGATCTGCGAAAAAATGGTAAACGAGCTGAAGCTTGATATGCGTCTTGTCAGCGCCGAATATGCCTTTGACGGCAGTAAAATCACCTTTTTCTTCACGGCGGACGGCCGTGTCGATTTTCGTGAGTTGGTCAAAAAGCTTGCTTCCCATTTCCATACGCGCATTGAATTGCGTCAAATCGGTGTGCGCGATAAGGCCCGTATGCTTGGGGGACTCGGCATTTGCGGTCAGCCGTTTTGCTGTCACCGTTTTTTGAACGGTTTTCAGCCCGTTTCCATCAAAATGGCAAAGGAGCAGGGATTGCCCATCAATCCGACCAATATTTCCGGCAGTTGCGGACGACTGATGTGCTGCTTGAAGTATGAGCAGAATTCTTATGAATATTTGGCATCCGTCACACCGCCGGTCGGTGCGACGGTGAAAATGGGCGGCAACATCGGCACCGTGGTGGACTCCAATCCGATTTCGGGCAATCTGATGGTACGCTTCAACGGCAACGAATCTGCGCCGACCAAATGCAAACGGGAGGAAGTTCAGCTGATTTCCCGCAAGCGCCAAAACAATAACAGCCCAAAAGAATAAGTTTTTTCGACAAAATAATTTTTTTCTTGCATTTTTTGAGAAATATGTTAAAATGGTTAGCGGATGTGGAATCCCATTTGTTTAACGGAGGTGTAAACCATGGCTTTCAAAATTTCTGATGCTTGTATCAGCTGCGGCGCTTGCGCTGCCGGTTGTCCCTGCGATGCTATCGCTGAAGGTGCAGCTCACTACGAGATCGATGCTGATAAGTGCTGCTCCTGCGGTGCTTGCGCTGCCGGTTGCCCGGTCGATGCGATCTCCGAAGACTAATTTTTGAAACAAACCGCCCCGATGCGTTTGCATCGGGGCGGTTTTGTTATGCCTTTAAAAATAGATTGCCGTGTTTATTTCGCCGCTACGGTGATTTGTGACGGCTTGATGCCGGCAAAAATCAGTTTTTGCATCACGGCATAGTCGTCTTCGGTGATTTGACCGTCGGGGTAACGCACGCAGGTTTCGTTGCCCGTAAGCGTGAGCCCTTCCGCACTTTCAAAGCGTACGCCGTTTACCGTCAGCGGGCATACGTCGTAAAGCTCGTTATACGGCTTTTGTCCGGCAATAATGCGCTTGATACGGGTCAGATCCATTACCGAAAAGGTGTCGGTGTGATACTCGACTGCGCGACAGGCATTTTCGGCTTCGGTTAGGGAAAGCGGATCGATTTTATCCACGTTCTGCACCCCAATCGTCGGCGGAAAGCGTTTCGGCACGCACGTTGTCCAAAATGATCCGCATTGCGCAGGTCAAACAGCAGTATTCCCGTTTGGAAGCGGTGCGGTCGGCTGTATTGTGTTCGTCGACCGAAATGCGTCGTCCCTTCTCCACCTTGACCAGTTGGCCGGTGGGGGATAAGCGTTTTACATAGATCATTCGTCATCCCCCTCAAAAGCCGTATCGGTACAAAGCCAGTCAAATGCACCGCGGAAAACGTACCGTGTGGGTTCGGTCGGCAACGTAACGGTCAAGTCGTAATGCCCGTCGGCCGTTTCGGTCACGGTGGAAGTGAGCGTTACGCTTTGGGTACTTCCCGTGCCGGTCTGCAGGGTAACATGGTGCTGCTGCGGTCTGCCGCCGTTTCCCGTAATATCGGGCAGAACCAGTCGCCCGACCATCCAGTAGTTGCTGTTGTCCGAAAAAGCGCCTGCCAGTACCGAAGAAAAGTTGACGACAAAGCGGCAGGGCAAAAAGGCGGTCGTCACGGTAAAAACCGAAGGGTACCATTCGCCGTCCTTGTTGACCGTTCCACTGCCGGTCAGATAGTGACGGTCACCCCAAACGATGCTGTTTACGTCCTCGGCCAAAGTGTTCAGCTTTTCGCCGGTCACCGTTCCGCCGTTTTCGGCAATGTTTTTGGAAAGGCTGTCCCGTGCGGCAACAAGTGCCGCCAGATACTCGGCTGTTGTCGGCATTACAGCACCTCCGTTCTGTGCAACTGCAGGGTACTGACGACACGTTTGATCAGATGAAGAATGGCCTCGTTCAGGCTGTCAAAGCTTTGCTCGGTCGTCACACCGTCCGCTTTTAACAACACCCATTTTCCGCTTTTGTCGGCCGTCCAAAGATCTTCGTAGCGGGTACTCAGCAGATCGGCCAACACGGATTTTTGGGACCAACCCGTTCGCACGCCGTTTTCGGTTTTTACGGTCGACGCGCCGCCGACCAATGCCTGATCGTACAATCCCAAAAGAATATCCTTGATCAGGCGGTTGCCACGCACAAAACCGAAAAACTGACCGGTTGCGGTCTTGTCCTGTGCCGTACCGTTGCCGGAGGTTCCGGCGGCACGTTTGGCGTGAACAGTGTCCGTGTTGTTTTTCGGTGTGATCAGCCAATCCTCCTCGTCCCAACGGGAGGCGGCACGAAGCAGCGTGGCGGTTGGTTCACACATTAACTGTGGCATTTTGCGTCCTCCTAAGAGAAAAAGTTGCCAAGGCCCCGGCAAAAGTTCGGGGTAGTATTAAGCAGTTGACGGGTATTTGCGACGGGGCTTATGTTATGTCCCAAAGCGCTAAGCGTTCGCTCCTGCCAAGGCCTTGACACGGGTCATTATAGCCGCCGTATTTCGCCCGCGTCAATGCAAAAAACCGCCACGTTTGGAGCAGAATGAAAAATCTAACAAAACAATTGCATTTTCGGTCGATTTGTGCTATTCTTACAATGTATAATTATGGATACCGTCAGGAGGTAAAATAATGGTAGAACAAAAGATGTTGGCATTAGGTAAAAAAAGCTCCGTGATCCGTGAAATTTTCGAGTACGGCAAACGCCGTAAAGCCGAAATCGGTGCGGAAAACGTTTTCGATTTCAGTCTGGGGAATCCCAGCATTCCCGCCCCGCAGGCGGTGACCGATGCACTGCTTGAAATGGTGCAAAACACCGACCCCGTAGCATTGCACGGCTACACCTCGGCACCGGGCGACCTCGGTGTGCGCAAAGCCATTGCCGAGCATATCAATAAAAATTTCGGGGTTGCGGCAGCGCCCGAACGCATTTATATGACCTGCGGTGCGGCGGCATCGCTGACCGTAACGCTCAATGCCCTTGTCAATGACGGGGAAGAGGTCGTCGTTTTGGCACCGTTTTTCCCCGAATACCGTGTCTTTGCCGAAAAGGCAGGGGCAAAGGTGGTTGTCGTGCCCTGCCGTGAATCGGATTTTCAGATCGACTTTGACAAGCTTTCGGCCGCTATCACCGAAAAGACCAAGGCGATCATCGTCAACTCGCCCAATAATCCCACCGGCGTGGTGCTTTCTGCCGAAACCGTTAAAGCCTTGGCCGATTTGCTGAATGAGAAGCAAAAGGCCTTTTCAACCGATATTTTCCTGATCGCGGACGAGCCTTATCGCGAGCTTTCTTACGATATGCAGGTGCCGTATCTGCCCTGCTATTACGATAACACGGTCGTTTGCTATTCGTACAGTAAATCGCTGTCCCTTCCGGGCGAGCGTATCGGTTATATTTTCGTGGCTCCCAACGTAAGTGACGGCAACGACGTCTTTGCCGCCGTTTGCGGTGCGGGTCGTGCGCTCGGATTTGTTTGCGCACCAAGCCTTTTGCAGTACGTTGTCGGCAAGTGCGTGGACGTTCCCTCGGATATCGAGGCCTACCGCCGCAACCGTGACCTGCTTTATACCGCTCTTTGCGAGGACGGCTTTACGGTCATCAAGCCGGACGGTGCGTTCTATTTGTTTATGAAATCGCCCGAGCCGGACGCCAACGCTTTCTGCGAGCGTGCCAAAAAGCACGAACTGTTGCTGGTACCGAGTGACGACTTCGGTTTCCCCGGTTACGTGCGCATTTCCTACTGTGTCAGCGAGGATACCATCCGCCGCAGTCTGCCGGCATTTAAGAGCCTTGCTGCAGAATATCTGAAATAAAGGAATACAAAAATGAAATTATTGGTATTAAACGGGCCGAATCTCAACTTTTTGGGGATTCGTGAGCCGGAAATCTACGGAAAAGAAACGCTTGACGACCTGCGCCACATGGTGGAGGACTACTGTGCCGAACGGGACGTTGAGGTGGAGTTTTATCAGTCCAACCACGAGGGCGATTTGGTCGATGCCATTCAGCAGGCCTACGGTCGCATTGACGGTATTGTCTTTAATCCGGCGGCCTATACCCACACCTCGGTCGCTTTGGGCGATGCGCTGAAAGCCGTGGCCATTCCTACTGTCGAGGTCCATATAAGCGACGTGACTACACGGGAAGATTTTCGCCAGATCAGTTACGTTCGTCCGGCCTGCATTGCCACCGTAATGGGGCTGGGCTTTGCCGGTTATCTGAAAGCGGTAGATCTGCTGTTGGAAAAGAGCCGTTCAAATGAAAAATAAGGAATTCTGGTTGGGCGTTCAGGCGGGACTGCCGGTCGGCATCGGCTACTTTGCCGTCAGCTTCGGCTTCGGGGCTTTGGCGGTTACCAAGGCGTACGGTCTTTCGGCGTGGCAGGCGGCTTTGATAAGCCTGACCAACGTTACCAGTGCCGGACAGTTTGCCGCATTGGAAATCTGGAAAGGCCCGTTTTCACTGATGACGCTGTGGCTGTTGTTCGTTTCGCAGTTGATCATCAACAGCCGCTATGCTTTGATGAGCCTTTCATTAACACAGCGTTTGGGCGGAAAATTCGGTCTGTTACAGCGCTTGATCGTTGCGTTTTATAACACCGACGAGCTTTTTGCCATTGCCATGAGCCGTCCTGTGGCTTTGACCGTGCCGTTTATGTACGGCTTGGGCACGACCCCCATTTTCGGGTGGACTTTGGGTACGCTTATGGGTGGTTTGGTCAGCGGCTTGCTGCCGCCGATCGTACAAACGGCATTGGGCGTGGCACTGTACGGAATGTTTGTGGCCATTGTGGTACCGCAGGCTGTTGCCGAACGTTCAAAACTGATGGTGGCACTACTCGGTATCGCATTTAGCAGTGTGTTCCGTTTCGTTCCGTTTTTGCGGGATCACACCCCTGCCGGTTTGCCGATCATCATCTGTACCGTATTGGCGGCGGCTATATGTGCCGTGCTGTTTCCGGTTGAAGATGAAACGTCCGATGCGGCAGATGCCTCTGCGGAAACGGAGGCGGCCGGATGAAACTGTTTATCTTTATTACACTGATGGCCGTTACGACCTATCTGATTCGTGCACTACCGCTGACCCTTTTCAAAAAGCCGGTCAAAAATCGGTTTTTCCGTTCCTTTTTGGCCTACGTGCCCTGCGCTTGCCTTAGCGTAATGACTGTTCCGGCCATTTTGTTTGCCACAGGCTCATTGGTTTGCGGCATAGCGGCATTGGCGGTTGCACTTATTTTGGCACTTTTCCGTCAAAGCTTGGTGGTTGTTGCCGCCGGCAGTTGTGCGGCGGTGCTGTTGACTAACTTAATCCTGACCGTCGTGTAAGGTGCGGAAAATATTGCTTTTAGCAAGGAATTATGGTATACTATTAAAAATGGCGTATGGTGTCGCCAAATTGTTAGGACGAAGTCTATGCAGTATGATTATCTTATTGTTGGCAGTGGCCTTTTCGGGGCAGTTTTTGCCGAGCGTGCTGCGGCACACGGGAAAAAGTGTCTGGTTATCGAAAAGCGAAATCACATTGCCGGCAATATTTATACCGAAAAAATTGAGGATATTGACGTTCACCGTTACGGGGCGCATATTTTCCATACCTCCAACCGTGCGGTGTGGAAATACGTCAACCGCTTTGCCGAATTCAACCGTTTTGTCAATTCACCGGTTGCAAACTATCGGGGTGAAATATATAATCTGCCCTTCAATATGAACACCTTTGCACAGATGTTTCATATCGCCACACCGGATGAGGCATCGGACGTGCTTGCACGTCAGCGTTCGGAAATCAAGGGCGAACCGCAAAACTTGGAAGAGCAGGCCATCAGCTTGGTCGGACGGGATATTTATACCAAGCTTATTAAAGGCTACACCGAAAAACAGTGGGGCAGAGATTGTAAAGACCTGCCGGCCTTTATCATCAAGCGTTTGCCCGTTCGTCTGACCTATGACAATAACTATTTCAACGACCGTTTTCAGGGCATTCCCGAGGACGGTTATACGGCGATGATCGAAAAAATGCTGGGCGATACCGAAGTGCGTCTTGATACCGATTATTTCTCGGATCGTGACGGTTTTTCCGCCTTGGCGAAAAAGGTCATTTACACCGGCCCGATCGACGCATTCTTTGATTATAAATTCGGCAAATTGGAGTATCGCAGTCTGCGGTTTGAAACCGAGGTACTCGATCAGCCGAACTATCAGGGCAATGCGGTGGTCAATTATACCGACCGTACGCCCGATTACACCCGCATTATCGAGCATAAGCATTTTAACTTCGGCACCCAGCCGAAAACGGTCATCACCCGTGAATATCCTACCGAATGGCAGTCGGGGTTAGAGCCGTATTATCCCATCAACGACGAACGCAACGGTGCATTGTACGAAAAATACCGTGCCGAAGCCGAAAAATTGCCGAACGTGGTGTTCGGTGGTCGGTTAGGACAGTACCGTTATTTCGATATGGATAAGGTGATCGAATCCGCGGCCGAACTTTGCCGCAAGGAATTTGGGGAGGCGCTTGAATGACATCACCAAAAGTCAGCGTGGTTATGCCGGTCTACGGCGTGGAGGATTACGTCGGCGTGGCAATCGAAAGCCTGCAAAAGCAAACCTTGACCGATTGGGAACTGTGGGCAGTAGACGACGGCTCGCCCGATAAAAGCGGTGAAATTTGCGACCGCTATGCCGAAGCTGATAGCCGTATTCACGTAATCCACCAGCAAAACGCCGGCGCACCGGCAGCACGAAACGCCGCTATCGACCGCACAACGGGTCAGTACCTTTATTTTATGGATTCGGACGATTGGGCCGAAGAAACGATGCTGGCCGATATGGTCGCATTGGCCGATGAAAATAACGCACAACTGGTCGTTGCCGGATATTATATTGATACGTTTTACAGCGATACCGAAAAGTTTACGCAGGAACAGACCCTGCCGTCGGTCGTGTTTGCTACACAGCAGAATTTCCGCGAAAATGCCCACCGTCTGTTTGATAAAAACCTGCTTTACACCCCGTGGAATAAACTGTTCGAAGCCCGTTACGTGAAGGCAAACGGTTTGTATTTCCCCAACACGTTCTGGGATGATTTTCCGTTTAACTTAAGCGTTGTGCGGGACGTGGAACGGGTCGTGCTGACCGAGAAAAAGTATTATCACTTTATCCGCAAGCGTGCAGAAAGCGAAACGGCACGGTACCGTGCGGATATGTACGATAAGCGGGAAGAGGAAAACGGTTGGATGCGGGATCTTTATGCGCATTGGAACCTGACCTCTCCTGAAATCGAGGAGTTTTTATCCCGTCGCTATGCCGAACGGCTGATCGGTTGCGTGGAAAACGTCACCAACCGCAGTTGCACCCTTACGGCAAAAGAGAAAAAGGCCGAAATTCGTAAAATCATTTCGACCGAAACGGCAAAGCAGGCGGTACAGGTTGCCAAACCGCATTCACGGTATATGAAGCTGATGTTATTGCCCGTGAAATGGCGCAACGTCACCCTCACCTACTTAGAGGGTAAAATCATTTCCCGCGTAAAATCGGGCAACACCAAAGTATTTGCAAAACTGAAAGCGAAGCGGTAAAACGCTTGCAGGGGGAATAAGATGAATCCTTTTAAAGCATTGGGAGAATTTGTGTCAACAAACGCAAAATATCTCGGACAATCCTTTTCAATGGCCGGCTCAACATTAAAAAAGCATTACAGCGGCTCGCTGTTCGGTTGGGCGTGGTCGGTAGTTCGGCCCATCGTTTTTATCGCCGTTTACTGGTTTGCCATTCAATTCGGTATCCGAGGTAATAAGCCGGTTGTTTTGGAATCGGGGCAGGAAATTTCCTTCTTCTTTTGGATGATGCCCGGTGTTATCACCTGGTTTTTACTGCAGGAAACCCTTTCCGACGGGGTAAACTGTATCCGCAAAAACAGTCACCTTGTCAATAAAATGGTTTTCCCGATCCCGACAATCCCGATTTTCAGCGTGATGAGCTATTGCTTCTCGCATTTGCTGATGATCGCGTTGACGGTACTGGTATTCGTTGTGGCACCCGGTGTGGGTCTTACGGTACGTCTTGTGCAGATTTTCTATTATTTCATACTGTTTTTCCTGTTTTGCTGTATTACGGCCACCTTTATTTCGGCACTTGGTGTTATCAGCCGTGACTTTGAACAGTTAATCAAGGCGATTATGAACGTCTTTTTCTGGCTGTCGCCGGTGCTGTGGCAGATGGATCGCATCGAGGACAAGCACCGTGCGTTGGCGATGATCATCAAGCTGAATCCGTATAACTACTTTATTTCAGGTTACCGTGACGCCTTTTTGGGCGGTAAATGGTTTTGGCAGCATTACGCTTATACCGGTTATACACTGGTGTTTATGCTGGCTTTTGCTTTGTTTACGGCGCATCTGTTCAAAAAGCTTTCACCCGAATTCGCGGACGTTTTATAAGGAGTATCCGATATGGCAGAAGATTTTTCGGTTAAAATCGAAAATTTAACAAAGGTCTATAAGATCTATAAAAAACCGTGGTATCGTGTGCTGTATGCCTTGAATAAACATATCCCGTTTGAAGAATTTTATGCGCTCAAGGGCATTAACGTTACCATCGGTAAGGGCGAAACGGTCGGTATCATCGGTAAAAACGGTCACGGCAAATCCACGCTGTTAAAGCTGGTCACCGGTGTTTCGCAAAAAAGCTCCGGCACAATCGAAACCAACGGCCGCATTGTGGCGATGCTGGAGCTGACCTCCGGCTTTGATAAAGAACTGACCGGCCGTGAAAACGTTTATATCAAGGGTCGCACCATCGGTCTTTCCAAGACGGAAATTGACGCTCGTATGGATGATATTCTGCGTTTTGCCGATATCGGCAAGTACGTCGATCAGCCGGTGCGTACCTATTCCAGCGGTATGAAATCGCGTTTGGGCTTCGCCGTCAGTGCGCACTTGGATCCCGATATTTTAATTGTCGACGAGGTACTGGCGGTCGGCGATACCTCCTTCAAGCTGAAATGCTTAAACAAAATGGAGGAATTCCGCAAAAAGGGCAAAACCATCCTTTTCGTCAGCCATGACCTTGCAACCATTAAGGCGTTTTGCTCGTCGTGTATGTGGATTCGCGAGGGCGAAATGGTCGCTTACGGTGAAACCGGCGGGGTCGTTCAGCAGTATCAGGATTATCTAAAGGCGGAGCGCAAGGCAGAAAACGAACAGCGCCGCAAAGAAAATGCTGATTTGATCCTTACGAAAGACGATATGCTTCACCCGACCAAGGCCAGTATGCAGGATGCCGCCGGCAATCCGCAGACCGTGTTCGAGCCGGGGGACGATATTTTCCTTTATGCCAATTACGAGGTCAAAACGCCGGCTGAAATGCTGACCTGCGCCATTACGGTTTTTGATAACGAGGGTCGTGAAATTTTCGGCTCGGACCGTCAGGGGCAACGCTTTATTCTCAATAATGAGGTCGGTAAACATCGTCTTTGTATGGTTATGCAACATCCGCAGTTATTGCCGGGGCATTACAGTGTTTCCTGTGAAATCTGGAATCCGCATTCCGGCTTTGTGCGTGGTGTAATGAATAAAAAGGCATTTGAAATCACCTCAGATTATTTCCTCGGCACCGGTACGGTTGCCATTAACTGTTCTTGCAAAAGCGAGTGAGTGAATGAAAGATTCTATCCGTGCTTTCCAACTTAAGGAGTTGGAAATGCTGAAAAAAATAGATCGGGTTTTGACCGAGCATGGGGTTTGTTATTATCTGTTAGGCGGAAGCACGATCGGAGCCTTGCGTCACGGTGGGTTTATCCCGTGGGATGACGATGTGGACATAGCTGTTTTGCGAAAGGATTTTGACCGTGCAGAGGCTGCAATCGCTACGCTGACTGACGGGATGTTTTATGATCCGGTCGAACACCATAAGGTGGCAGATGCTCCATTAGGGCATTTGTATTTGAGTGAGGGCGATGCGCCGGAAAATTCACCGAGAATTGATGTTTTCGCAATAGATTCCGTGCCGGATAAACGCATTTCGCAAAAGATCCAGCGTTTTTATGCGCAGGTCTATCATGTTTGCGTTTTGCGCCGTGCTTCAAAAAACCGCGGTATGGCCAAACGCATTTTTACGGGTATGATTTGTGCGTTGCCGAATTGCATTTTGAATGCGCTGCAGCGGCATGCTTATAGGCGGCTTACGGCGTGGTCGGAAAAGCCGACTGCGGCTGTCTGTAACTTTTTCGGGGTACACGGGAAACGAGAGGTCGTTCCAACCGCGTTTTACGGGACGCCGCGTTATGTGAAATTCGAGGATACGCAACTTCCGATTCCCGAAAAAGCAGAAGAATATATGACGCATATTTACGGAGATTATATGACGCTTCCACCGGAAGAGGAACGTGTTCCGCAACATTTCGGTGCGATCATAAAGCAGAATTCTATCGGTGAGGATGCCGATTAACGGAAAGGAATATGAAATATTTTATGAATCAGTTGATTTTAACAGACGAAATGGTATTGGTCAAGGATTGGTACGACAAATTCTCTACGCGTTATATTCATCCGCCTAAATTGCGCGGCATTTCAAAAAAAGGACGTTTCCTTTTTGAACATTTTTATGTTATAACCGATAATAACCCGTTGGGACGTTACACGATTGCCGCCGTAAAAACGCTGGAAACCAAGGGGCTCATTCAATCAACCGGTTTTGCTTCCGTGGGGACGGCTTGTGAAAAATACGACTCTTTTGATTATACCAATGTTGAGGAAATTGCTTTAAGCGATTTGGGCAAGCATACCTTCCCCGAAAAAAGCGCATTTTTGTTCTGTGTGGACTGTAACGCTTCTCAAAATAAGGCAGCGTGGTTTACAGCATTAGATGATTTTGTGAAGGCTACCGCGGGGTTGAAACGCAGAATGGCTACGGTCGGTGTCCTTATGCCGGCATTTCCGGCGGCTCCCGGTGAATTGGACGGCCTTTCCGAACGGGAATTCAGTTACTATATGGAATGCGTTTTGAAAGATAAAACGCCGGAGCAGAGCTTTTGTTTGGAATTGGAACAGAAGTGCCGTTCATTAGTAGTGGGTGGATTTTCCGAAATCAACTTTGTCCGTATTGAAAACCTGTACGGGCCGGATTCAAACCGTATTCGTCAGTTTGATTTGGATGCCTTTGTCCGCAACGCTTTTGAAAGTGGTGTTGTAGAGGTTACGAAGGAAGATCACGAAACCACGGTAGCACTGTCTTATATTCGCGGCGCATTCAATATGATCGTTCGCGTACTATATGTCGGTCGTTAGGGGCAGATTTACAATTTCCATACCAGTGTGGCTACGATTGCTCAGATCAAGAATATTATCCGAAACAGTTTTGCCGAAAAACTTGCCCTGCACGATAATGCAGAACCTACAGAAAAGATGGCATATTATTGCCTGAATACCTTAAAACTGTTCCGCTGTAGTTTCAAGGCCGAACAGAGCGGCGAAATGGAAGCGGGACTGTATCGTGCCTGCTGTGAAATTACCGGCGAAACGCACAACAATAAAGAAAATATTGCCATCTACGGCGGTCGTTTGGATCGCATCAAATCGTTGGAATTGATGATGCTTCGCGATATTGATGACTTGTGTCAGAAAAACGGCATTCAGTATTTCCTGTGCGGAGGTACGATGTTAGGCGCCGTTCGTTACGGACACAGTATTCCGTGGGACGACGATTTGGATATTGGTATGCTGCGTAAGGACTTTGATAAATTCCGTAAGATTTGCAGTAAAGAACATAAGCCGATTTATAATTATTCCAGTCATTATACCAAAAGCGGCAGTCATTACATTGTCGATAAGGTTCGCTTGAACGGTTCCTTCTTCTCAACAAAGTATTCGTCGATCCATGAATATCCGGACGGTTTGTTTATTGATGTTTTGGTGTACGACCAGACCAGCAATATCAAATGGGTGGGTATGCTACATAGTAAAATTGTGCATTACCTTTCCAAAACCATAGAAATGCGTTGGTACGGTAAACCGCGCCGCGGTAAAAACTATGCAAAAGAAATCCTGATGTTGCCGTTTTTGCGTATTTTCCCTGTTGGATTCTACCAATGGTGGTTTGAACGGATTATCCGCCTGTACCGTCATAAAAAAAATGCGAAATTTGTAATTGACAGTACCGGCAAACTGCAAAAGAAGGGTCCGTTCTCCATTCAGGGCTTGGAAGAAATTCAGCGTGTCCCGTTTGACGAAGGTTTTATGGCACCTATTCCTGCCGATTATACCAACTATCTCACCTTTGACTACGGTCCGAATTATCTGCCCGAACCGAACTTGACCAATCGAGTTGCACCGCACAATTTTGCGCGAATCGATCTTGGTGAATTCATTTTTGAAACACGAGATCACGCAACCTACCGTGACGTGAATGTGCGTGGTGAATTGTTCGAACAGGAGTAAAATAATAAACCCGCAAGAAAGAATGATTCTTTCTTGCGGGTTTGATTTTTTTAGTTACGCCTTTTTGTTCTCGGCACGGCGTTTCATCAGCATTTCAACGATCATAATGTCTTCGGGGTAGGTGACTTTATAATTGTCGTCATAACCGAAATAGCGGTATTCTTTGGTTTCAAGCGGTAATTGATGTGCCGGATGGCAAAGAGGCGAATTTTCGTCGAAGCATTTATATAACAGTTGGAAACGGTAAGCATCGGGAGCCTGAATCAGGTAATAATCCTCACGGTCGGCAATGCGGTCTTTATAAGAACCCAAAGCATCAGTGATTTTATAGGCGGTATTTACAAAGTCGTATTCGTCCAAAAGACTCATAAATTCATCAATCAACTCAGGGGTGATCATTGGGCAGGCGGCATTGTTTTCAATGACTTTTTCACAGTCCGGAAAATGAGTATGGATGTATTCCAATGCATTTTTCCAAGAGCCGTTACGCGAAGCACCGCCCTGCACGGTCGTTACGCCGTATTCTGCGGCAATGCGGCCATTCTTCATTTCGTTTTCGTCCAGCACGACGATAAAATCGTCAATGCTTTCGGCGTTGCGAAAGGCCTCTATCGAGTAGGCAATCATTTCCTTGTCAAAAATCTTGTAATACTGCTTGGGTTTATTGCCGCCGAAACGTGAACCGATACCGCCGGCCAATACGATGCCGATGTTCTTTCCCATAAGTATTCTCCTTATCTGTAAACAACGCAGTTGCGCGGTTTTTTGCCTTCCAGCCAATCGGTCAATGAGTCTACAATCATTTTAGTGCCCTGTACCTGAACGTCGTATGCAGAGCCCGCAATGTGCGGTGTAATGATCAGATTTTCGGCATCCAGCAACGGGCAGTTGGAAGCAATCGGCTCCGTTGCGGTGACGTCAATAGCGGCTCCTGCTAAATGGTGGCTGTTCAACGCTTCGATCAAATCGTTTTCGTTGACCAGTTCGCCGCGGGCAGTGTTGATAAAGTACGAACCCGGTTTCATAGCGTCAAACATTTTCTTGTTGAACATTCCCTTGGTTTGCGGAGTTAAAACACAGTGCAAGCTGACAATATCGGCCTTTTGCAAAAATTCGTTCATTCGAACCAAACGAATGCTGTCCGGCACCTTTGCGGGGTCAATATACGGGTCGTAACCGATAATATCCATATCAAACGACTTGGCACGCTTGGCGACTTGCTGTCCGGCAAAACCGCAACCGATTAAACCCAGTGTCATGTGATTTAAGCTTCTTCCACGAAAACGAATGAAGGGGGAGTTATTGTCTAAGCCCCAAACGGTATCGGCGTATTCATCCGGTTTGGTCTGAATATCGGTTGTAATAACACGGTTGTGAATCAAATTGTTGGTCAAGGTCACGTTTCGGGTCAAATCCAACATAAAGGCAATGGTCATATCCGAAACGGCGACGGAATTTCGGCCGCTGTTATTACAAACGATAATGCCTTTTTTTTTTTTGTTTTCTAAATCAATAACTGATTTTACATTACCGCGACAGCAAAGCAGTATTTTCAGATTCTTTGCACAATCAAAGATTTCACGGTCGATTGTATCGTATTCACAAACCAAAATATCCACGTCGGCAATGCGGCGTTTCAGTTCTTCGCGGTCCATTACCTCATGGTCGAGATGATAACCGGCATATTCAAATTCAATGTTTTCGCTAAGTGTTTCCTCCAGCATGGGTTTTATCATTTCAGAAGTAATCAAAGCACGATATTTCATAAAATAACCTCTTTTTTTGCGCAAAGCAAAATGGATTTGATGATATTATACCATAAATTGCTGAATTTTTCAAGAATGAATTATTCTTCGGTATACGCTTGATACAAAGAAGCGTAAAGACCGTTCTTTTGTAATAACTGTTCGTGTGTGCCGGATTCATGAATTCCGTCACGGGTCAGCACTAAAATCTTGTCGGCGTTTTTTATGGTGGTCAAACGGTGGGCAATGGTCAGCGTCGTGCGGCCTTTCGCCAGATTTTCAAGCGACTTTTGTACCAACCGCTCGCTTTCATTGTCCAACGCACTGGTGGCCTCGTCTAAAATCAAAATCGGCGGATTTTTCAAAAATACGCGGGCAATGGAAATGCGCTGCTTCTGTCCGCCCGAAAGCTTTACGCCGCGCTCACCGATGTAGGTATCATAACCGTTCGGCAGTTCTTTGATGAATTCCTCTGCACCGGCAAGGCGGGCCGCTTCGTAGATTTCTTCTTTGGAAGCACCCGGTCGGCCGTAGGCAATGTTGTCGTAAACGTTGCCCGAAAACAGATAAACGT
>JAKSQF010000260.1 GCA_024404235.1 Clostridia bacterium
GCGGTCAGGCCGTAGCCGGTGACACCGTTCGTGCGATCGTACGGCTTTACAACACCGTTAAAGTTGCCGCTGTCATAATGCCAATGCTGTGCGGCGGCGGTATCCAAGCGCTCGAAAGGAGTGCCGACGTCGTTGAACAGTTCCATATCGCCGTTGGCAACGATGGCTTTTTCCTGCTTTGCAAGAACCATCTCATCGAACGAGAAATGACAGTTTTCATCAATGGTATCGTTGGTGGTAGCACCGCGCTTGTAGTATCTTAAAACCACACGGGCACTCGTAACGTCGCCCGAATTGAAGGTACCCGAAAGCTTCTGCCAAGTATCGACCGAAGAAATGCCCTTTTCCAGCTTGATCAGTGCATTGGTGTCGTTATTTGAACCGGTTTCCGGAATGACGTAACCGAACATAACCGCATCGGTACTGTTCGATTTTTCATAGAAGCTGAAACTGTAATCGGTGTTGGCTTCCAGCGTAACGGTCTGATAAATCTGACCCAGCCACGACAGGCGGTTGGTAGCAGTAAGGCCGTAGCCGTTGACACCGCTGATACGTTCGTAGGGTTTTACAACGCCGTTAAAGTTGGCGCCGTCGTACGACCAGTGCTGTGCTTCACGGGTGTCCAAACGCTCGAACGGAGTACCGACGTCATTGAACAGTTCCATATCGCCGTTGGCGATCAGGTTTTCGGGAGTTTCCGCTTCGGGCGGAACCGTTGCGCCCTTTTGCAGGCTGACGTAGTCGAAATAAACCACCATATCGGTCGAATCAACGCCGGCCGCATAGGCGAACAGTTGCACCGTAACGGCATCGTTATTGCCGCTGTTAAAGGTGCCGCTTAAATATTCCCATCCGCCGGTGGTCTTTTTGGCTTCCAACTTTACAAGGTTGGTATCATCACCGTCATAAGCCTTGACCTGACCGAGAGCTACTGCCGAAGTAGCGGGTGCGTTGCGCAATACCCAGAAGGAGAAGGTGTATTCGGTGTACTTTTCGACCTTTACGTTCTGATAATAACCGAACCAGTTATAGTCCGAACGGTAGTTGCTGATGTTGTTGGCCAAGTTTGCGTTAAAGTCTAACTTCAATGCCGTGCCGTCAATGACAACACCGTTTGCGTCGGCCGCGGCTTCAAAGTCAACCACGTTACCTTCTGCACGCTGCCAACCGGCAGGAGCTTCACGACCCTTGTAGTCCAGCACCTTTTCGGCCTTTACAAAGCCTCTGTTCAAAAGCTCGGTATTGACGACCTGTGCCGCACTTGCCGGAACGGCTAAAACTGCCGCCAGCATTACCACCGCTGTCAGCAAAGCGGCAACCTTTTTGAAACAACTTTTTTTCATTAAAAATACCTCCCGTGAATAAAAAATTCGGAAAAAAGATATTTGCCAAGCGAGTATACTCTACATTATACATATAATACCCCTTGTTTTCAATGCTGTATTTTCAATTTTTAATGCTTATTTTTTTAATCTTTGCTTTTTAGCCGAAATCAAATCCGGCGGTTTTCATTGTAAATTTGCACCGCTTCTTTCATATTTGCACGGAATATTTAAGTGAAAATTGACATTATGACGGGATTATGCTAAAATATTTTCATAAAATTCAAAAAAGCGATTATGCTTATATTTTTTAGAAGGTGAAACCGATGAATCCGACCATAGCGCCGCTGTATCTGCGAAAGCTGACCAAAAACCAAAGCAATATTTTCTGCCAGTGGAGCCACATTCCGGCC
>JAKSQF010000261.1 GCA_024404235.1 Clostridia bacterium
GTTGATGGGGTTGGGCAACGCAAAGGACGTTCTGCTTTGCATCGGCACGTCGGGCAGCGCGAAGAACGTGTATGCCGCCGCTGTGGTCGGCAAAGCGTTGGGTCTTACGGTCATAGGACTGACCGGACAGGGCGGCGGAAAGCTGAAAACCGTTGCCGATATCTGCGTTTGTGTGCCCGAAACCGAAACCTATAAAATCCAAGAACTGCATCTGCCGGTTTATCACTACCTGTGTGCATCGGTAGAAGCGGCATTTTTCGGTACCGATTAAAATTTAAGGGGGATTTCCGTGGACGTTTACACCACCAAAACAATCAACAAAGTCAAACGGATGTACGACGATTACAAGAAATATTTGTACAATACCGTGACCGAGCTTTCGTGTGAAAACGCCGTTATTCCGGCTCCGCCGGAAGATCCGGCCGAGCGTGCGAAGTTTTCGGCCGCTATGCCGCAGGACGGCTGGAAAGTTATAAAGGCAGGCGATACTTGGGGCGGCGATTTCCGTTACGACTGGTTCCGTGCGCAGTACACCGTACCGCAGGAGCTGGACGGCAAAACCTTACTGATCAAGCCGGATATCGGTTTGGCGGAAGCACTGCTTTTCATCAACGGCAAGCCGTCGGGTCTGTTCGATTATAATCCGGAAATCAAGTGCAATTCGGCACGCCTGCACGAAGTTCAGCCGCTGGCGTTTGACGCCAAGGCGGGCGAAACGTTTGAAATCGTGCTGGAATGCTATGCCGGTCACGAGTTGTACGGCACGCATCCGGAAGAAGACCGCGAGCATAACGATTGGAATTTCTATCCGTATAGCTCCACCCGTGTTTTCAATTCGATCGACATCGTTCTGTGCGATGAGGTCGTTGCGGAATTTTTAATGCAGCACCGCATCGTTAAGCAGATCATTGATTGCTATGAAGAAACGTCCACCCAGCGAATGCTCGCAGTTCAGGCATTCCAAAAACTGTTTGAACTGTTGCCGCGCTATCCGCAAGAGGTCAATTACGATTGGCACAACGCTTTGCAGGAAGCCAACGCGGTTTTGAAGAGCGTTACCTCCCGCAAGAGTGCCGAAAGTGAAGAACTCGGCTACATCGGGTTGATCGGTCACAGCCATTTGGATACCGCTTGGCAATGGCCGGTGCGTGAAACCCTGCATAAGGCGGCGCGCACCTTCTCGAACGCCCTGCGTTTGATGGAGCGTTACCCCGATTACCACTTTATCCAAAGCTCGGTCGTGTATATCGACTGGATGAAGAAATACTACCCCGATATTTACGAGGGCATTAAAAAGAGAACGGCCGAAGGTCGTTGGGAACCGAACGGCGGTGCTTGGGTCGAATGTGACGATAACATCCCCAACGGCGAATTTATGATCCGTCAGTTCCTGTACGGTCAGCGTTATACGAAAGAAAATCTCAATTATATGGCCGATTGCTTCTGGCAGCCGGATACCTTCGGTTATTCTGCCGCCATTCCGCAAATCTTAAAGGGTTGCGGCATCAAATATTTCCTGACCACCAAGCTTTCCTGGAACGAGGCGAACCAATTCCCGCACGATTCCTTTATCTGGAAAGGTCTTGACGGCACCGAGGTGCTGACCCACTTTAACCTGACCCACAATTTCCCCGACGTAGTCGAAATTCAAAACAGCATTAAAAATACCATCAAGCATCCCGAAATTTCCAATATGAAGCTGATGTCCTACGGCTACGGTGACGGCGGCGGCG